>VBGV01000132.1 GCA_005880755.1 Chloroflexota bacterium | reverse complement strand
GCCCTTGAGAGCGGGCGCCTTAGACTTCGCTCTGGCCGCCCTGCGCCCAAGGCGGACCAACTGCTGGATGGTTGGCAAATGGTTCTCCGAATGGCGGCTTGATTCCCGCGCGGCAATAGCCGATTGGGCGACAAGCGATGAGTATACCCAAATCCCACTACTTCGAAGCTCAGCCGGCCGTACCGTCGCACCCCCGGACCGTGCGGCTGCGGCTGGCCGCGCTCGATCTGGAACTACAGGCCGACCGGGGAGTTTTCGGGTCGAAAGGAGTCGACCTCGGCACGATGGTTCTGCTCCGGGAGGCCCCTCCCCCGCCGCCGCAGGGCGAGCTGCTCGACCTCGGGTGCGGGTATGGGCCGATCGCCATCGTCCTGGCCCGACGCGCGCCGGAGGCCCGCGTCTGGGCGGTGGACGTCAACGAACGGGCCCTCGAGCTGACTCGGCTGAACGCTGCTGCGGCTGACGCTGCGAGGGTCACGGCCTGCAAGCCGGACGAGATGCCGGACGATGTCCGTTTCGACGCCATCTACTCCAACCCCCCGGTGCGGGTCGGCAAGCGGCCGCTGCACGAGCTCCTACTCGGGTGGCTGCCGCGCCTGAAACCCGGCGGCGCAGCGTACCTGGTCGTGCAGCGAAACCTGGGCGCCGACTCGCTCGCGAAGTGGCTGGGCGAGCAGGGCTTTCTCGTGGCTCGCTTGAAATCGAAAAAGGGTTACCGGGTCTTGGAGGTGAAAGCCGGCTCTTAACAGGCGGGGTTGAACCAGTCTTTCGAAATCGCCAAGCTCAAGCGAGGTTCGGCCGGCGGGGGAGGGCCCGGCAAGAAGAAGGGAGGGCCCCCGAATACCTATGCCCTACGCCTGGCCGGCGAAGTGGCACGCAGCGACCTGGTCCCGTGCCCCATGCGGCTCCAGCGGCGGCTCCTGCTCCGAGCAGATCCCCGGCACCCGCGCAATGGGGCAGCGCGGGTGGAAACGGCATCCCGACGGCGGATTGACCGGCGAAGGGATCTCGCCCTTCAATGAGATCGGCGCCCTCTCTCGCTCGACGGCGGGGTCGGGCACGGGGATCGATGACAGCAGCGCCTTGGTGTAAGGATGCTGCGGCCGCTCGTAGATATCGTTCCGTCCAGCCGTCTCCACCACCTTGCCCAGGTACATCACCGCGATGCGGTCCGACAGGTGCCTCACGACCGCCAGGTCGTGCGCGATGAACAGGTACGTCAGCTGGAACTCTTTTTGAAGATCTTGCAGCAGGTTGATGATCTGCGCCTGGATCGAGACGTCCAGCGCGGAGACCGCCTCATCGCAAACGATGAACGACGGGTTCACAGCCAGCGCCCGAGCGATCCCGATGCGCTGCCGCTGCCCGCCAGAGAACTCGTGCGGATACCGGTTCGTGAAGTTGGGGTTCAGGCCCACCAGCCGGAGCAGCTCCTGCACCCGTCGCCGCCGGTCACGCATCGACCCGATTGCGAAGTTGTCCAGCGGCTCCTGCAGGATGTCGCCCACCGTCATGCGCGGATCCAGAGAAGCGAACGGGTCCTGGAAGATCATCTGCATCTTCCGGCGCACGCGCCGCAGGCGCCAGCCCTTTAGACGAGTGATGTCCTGGCCGTCGAACACGATCTTGCCCGCCGTCGCCGGCAGCAGCGCGGTGATGAGCCGGGCGAGAGTCGACTTCCCACAGCCTGACTCGCCGACGAGGCCCAGCGTCTCGCCGCGCCGGATCTCGAGGTCGACCCCGTCCACAGCCCGCACGGCCCCGCCGCCGAAACCGGAGATCGGAAAGTGTTTGAAAGCGCCCGCAACGCGAAGCAATATCGGGTCGGCCGTCACGGAAGAAGCGGGCGCTCTTTCAGCTGCCTGCAACGCTGTCGACCTCCGCAGCCGCCGCCTCAGCGTCCGCCTTCAGCTTCTGCGCCGCCTCGATCGACAGGGCGCTCGCCTTGGCCGCCGCGACGTCCTCCTCCTTCACGTTCCGCATCAACACCCAGCATCGCGCGACCTGATTCAGAGCAACCTCGCCAAGAGAGGGCTCCTCCACGCGACAGCGGTCGACGACGAACGGACACCGCGGGTGGAACTTGCAGCCCGGCGGCGGGTTGGTCAGGTCAGGCGGCAAGCCTCGAATCGACACCAGCCGGTCCTTGCGCGCCTCGTCGACACGCGGCACCGACCGCAGCAGCGACCACGTATAGGGATGCTGCGGACTGCGAAAGATCTGCTCGACCGGCCCCTCCTCGACGATCCGTCCCGCATACATCACGACCACGCGCTGGCACAGCGACGCGACCAGCGCCATGTTGTGCGTGATCAGCATCATCGCGGTGCCCAGCTCCCGGTTCAGCTGCTTCATCAGCTGGATGATCTGGGCCTGCACGGTGACGTCCAGGGCGGTCGTCGGCTCGTCGGCGATCAGCAGCGACGGCTCGTTGGCGAGACCCATCGCGATCATCGCCCTCTGCCGCATGCCGCCCGAGAACTGGTGGGGGTAGTCCTTCACGCGCGTCTCCGCCGCCGGCACGCGCACACGCTTCAAAAGCTCGACCACGCGCGTCTTGGCCAGCGAAGCGGAGAAGCGGTTGTGCGCCGTCATGGCCTCTTCGATCTGAAACCCGACCTTCGTGACCGGATTCAAGGACGTCATCGGGTCCTGGAAGATCATCGCGACGTCGCTGCCCCGGAAGTCGCGGATCTCTTCGTCTTCCATCTTGGTGACGTCGCGGCCGCGGAACAGGATCCGGCCCGAGGTGATCTTTCCAGGTTCGGGCACGAGCCTCAGCACCGACAGCGCCGTGATCGTCTTGCCGCAGCCGGACTCGCCGACCACGCCGAGTGTCTCCCCCGCATCGATGTGCAGCGAAACGCCGTCGACGGCGCGCACCACGCCGCGCGATGTGAAGAACTGCGTGTGCAGGTCTTCGATCTGCAGCAGTGTCTGGCCCAATTCGGCTACCGAACTCTACTGAAGCTAACGGCGCATTCGCGGGTCAAGCGCATCTCGGAGGCCGTCGCCCACAAACGTGAACGACAGCATCGTGAGCGCTACCGCTATGCCTGGGAAGATCACCTGCCGCGGGTCGGCGAAGATGCCGGCGTATCCGTCCTCGATCATGACCCCCCAGCTCGGCTCCGGGGGCCGGATGCCGATGCCCAGGAAGCTGAGGGCAGCCTCGGTGAAGATCGCTGCCGGGATGCCGAACGTCAGGGTCACGATCACCGGGCCGAGCGAGTTGGGCACCAGGTGCTTGACGATCAGCTTCAAAGGAGACGTCCCGGTCATGATCGCCGCCTCGACGTACTCCTTCTCCTTGATCGACAGGACCTGCCCCCGGACCAGTCGCGCCAGCCCGACCCAGTACACAAGGCCGAGCGCGATGAAGATGCTCCAGAAGCTCGGCCCGAAAGCGGCCACGAAGACCAGGACCAACAACAGGTCCGGAAACGCGTACATGATGTCCGTGAACCGCATCAGCAGGTTGTCGATCCAGCCTCCGAAGTAGCCCGCGGCCATCCCTATGCTGCCCCCAATGCCCAGGATCAAGAACTGGACGACGATCCCGATGGTCAGCGAGATGGAAGCGCCGTAAAGGATTCGCGAGAGCTGGTCGCGGCCGAGGATGTCCGTCCCCAGCGGATGCTGCAGCGAAGGTGTGGCATATGAGTTCGTGACGTCCTGCAGGAAGGGTTCATTCGTGAGGTGAAGGATCCTCCACAGGCCTCCTGGCGCGGTCGGGAGCCTCGCTCCGAGGGCCAGGACGATCATCAAAACGATTACGACGAGCCCGGCGACGGCAAGCCGGTTCCGCCGGAAGCGGACCCAGGCGTCCTTCCAGAGCCCGGTCTGCTCAGGAACGTCCCAATCGACCTGTCCGGCGAGGCCGATCGCGGTCGCCATCAGTCGGTCAACCTCATCTTTCGGTCCACGTCATCACTCGGTCAACCTCACCCGCGGGTCGATGAACACGTACAGCACGTCCACCACCAGGTTGACGAGCGCGATCAACAGCGCGAAAAGAATCGTGGTGCCCAGGATCACCGTGTAGTCGCGGGCGGCGATCGAGCTCACGAAGGTCCGTCCAATGCCCGGGATCGAGAACAGCGTCTCGGTTATGAACGAGCCCGTGATCAAGAAAGCGAAGGTTGGACCGAGCGCGGTCACCACGGGTATCAAAGAATTCTTCAGCACGTGGCGAACCACGACCAGTCGCGCCTTCAAGCCCTTGGCCCACGCGGTGCGGACGAAGTCCTGGCGGAGCGTGTCGAGCGTGCTCGATCGGGTTAGGCGCGCGATGTACGCCGTCGGCAGGGCACCCAGCGTGATGACCGGCATGATCAACTCCACCTGGAAGGGGTTGAACGGGGAAGGCATCCCGCCGGTCGGAAAGTAGAACGTGCCCCCCGTCAGCTTGTTCATCCCCAGGGCGAAGATGATGATCAGGAAGATGCCGACCACGAAGTTCGGCGTCGATGCTGCGGCGGTCGCCAGCCCCAGCGCGGTGTAGTCGACCAGCGAGTTCTGGCGCAGCGCGGCGATCACGCCAAGGCCGATGCCGATCGGCACCAGCAGGATGAACGTGACCGCGCCGAGGGTGAACGTGTAGGGCCAGCTGACCAGAATCAGATCCGAGACGTGTTGCCCAGGTTGGCGAAGCGAGTCGCCGAAATCGAAGTGGATCACTCCCCAGACGTAGATGACGAACTGCTGCCAGAGCGGCTTGTCCAACCCGTACTTGATGTTCAGGTTCTCGACCACCTGGGGCGACAGCTGGCGACCCTCACGGTCCCATGGGCTGCCCGGTGCCAGGTGCATGAGGACGAAGGTGATGACGATGACGAAAAAGAGGACCGGGATCATCCAGAGAAGGCGCTTGACGATGTAGATCGTGAGCGTGGTTCCCCGACCCGTGGGGATCCACGACAGAAAGGACGGGGCGCCCCTCCGAAAAGGGGCGCCCGCTGTTACTGACAAATCTCTTCCCTGGGTTCCTTAGGCGGCAATGTACATCGATGTCGGCGTCGCCACATCGCCGATCCAGTCGTCGTCGAGTGCGGTCTTGGTGTAGCCCTTGACCTTGGAGGCGATCAGGAGGAACTTCTCGTCCTGGTAGAGGAACATCACGGGCGCTTCCTGCTCGAGGAGCTTCTGCGCCGCGCTGTAGGCAGTGTCGCGGTCGGCCTGCTTCGGGGCGTTGTCGCCCTTCTGGACGAGGTCGTCGTACTGCTTGTTGCTCCAGCCGCTGAACTGGTTGCCGCTGCCGGTCACGAAGATGTCGAACCAGTCCTGGCCGTCAGGGTAGTCCGCCTGCCAGCCCGAAACTCCACCGATGGAGTAGTTGTGGGTGCGCAGGTTGCGTGCGTAGGTCTTGCTCTCCACAGCGTCGACGGTGACGTTGATGCCGAGGCATGTCTGCCACTGCTGCTGGAAGAACTCGGCGGTCACCTTGCGGGCCGAGCTCGCCGAGTACATGTAGTGGAGGGTGGCCAGCTGGGCGTCAGTCACGCCCGCGCTCTTGGCCTTGGCGAGGCTTGCTTTGGCCGCGGTGCAGTCGAACTTCTGCGTGTCCGACGGCTCGTAGCCCCTCTCGCCGTTGGGGATGAAGTAGGTGGACGGGGTGCCGATTCCCTTGCGCACGTTCTTGATGTAAGAGTCACGGTCGATCGACTTCGAAAGCGCGAGCCGCAGGTCCGTGTTGTTCAGCGGAGCTTTGGTCGTGTTGAAGTCCACCCACCAGTTGAGCAGCGTCGGTCCGCGAAGGACCTGCTTGCTCAGCTTCGGGTCGCCCAGCACGGTGGGCACGTCCGGCGAGGGAACGCCTCGCGTGATGTCGAGCTCCCCGTTCTGGAACTTTGCGAACTCGACGTTCGCGTCTGTGTAGTACAGGAGCTGCACCTTCTGCAGCACCGCTTGCGTCCGGTACTGCTTGTTAGGCGACAGGGTGATGTGATCTTTGGGCACGAGCTCGGAGATCACGAAAGCCCCGTTCCCGTGGATCTTGGCCGCGGCGTCCGGAGTCACGGCTCCGAAGTTGGCGCCGGCTGCATCGACTTCCGACTTCTTGATCGGAGCCGCCAGCCAGAGGCTGGTCACCCACTTGAACCAGGGGGCGGCGTGGTCGAGCTTGATGACGAA
>VBGV01000131.1 GCA_005880755.1 Chloroflexota bacterium | reverse complement strand
TTCGACGAGGAGCAGGTCAAGCACATCGACCTCTGCCTCGGGTGCCGGACATGCGAGGGCGTGTGTCCGTCGGGCGTCCCCTACGGACGCATCATCGAGGCCGGGCGAGCAGACGTGGAAGACGTCAGGCGGCCGTCGGCCAAGCGCGCGACGAGCCGGGTCGCCCTGCGGCAGCTGCTCGCGCATCCCCAAAGGCTGCGCGCCGCGGGGACGGCGACGCGCCTGGCGCAGAAGCTGCACCTCACGTCGATCGCGCGTTCCGGCCGCATGCTTCCACCTCTGAGGGCGCCGTTCCGCGTTCCGGCCGGCAATGTCGCCCCGGCGATCGGCGAGCGCAAGCACCGGGTTGCGTTTCTGGTCGGATGCGTGATGCCGATCCTCTACCCGCAATCCCATGACGCGGCCGTCAAGCTCCTGCAGCTCGCCGGCAGTGAGGTGTGGTTTCCGCCCGGCGAGCGCTGCTGCGGCGCGCTGTTCGCGCACAACGGCGACCTCGAAGGCGCGCAGCAGCTCCGTGACGCGAACATGCGCGTCTACAACGCGGGGGCTTTCGACGCCCTCATCGTCGATTCGGCGGGATGCGGCGCGCACCTGAAGGACTTCTATCCCGAGCTGCAGGGACGGGTGAAGGACCTGACCGAATGGCTCGCCGAGGTCGGCCTGCCCGAAGCCAAGCGGGACGTGAAGATCCGCCTCACGTATCAGGACGCCTGCCACCTCGCGCATGCGCAGAAGATCAAGAAGCAGCCGCGCGATCTCATGCGCGCGCTGCCCGGTGTGGAGTGGGTCGAGATGCGCCATGCCGAGATCTGCTGCGGAGCCGCGGGCCTTTACAGCACGCTCGAGCCAGAAATGTCGAATCGCATCCTGCAGGAAAAGCTCGACGACGTCCTCGCCACCAACGCCGACGTGCTCGCGGTGGCCAACCCCGGCTGCCAGATGCAGCTGGAGGCGGGCCTGAAGAAAAGAGGATCAGCGATGAAGGTCGAGCATGTAGCGGAGATCCTGGCGCGAGCTTTCTAGATCTTCAGCTTCGGCAGCACCGCGGTCTTCGTCACGTCGACTTCCACCCGCGCCACCGCGAGCGTCACGTTGTCCGGGGCGCCGAGCTCCCGACATCGCTCGATCACGCGCTCCGCGCCTCGGTCGAGGTTCCCGTCCTTGAGCAGCAGGCGTCCCATCTCCTCCACGCTCACACCCGCCGTCTCCACGCCGTCGCTGCACAGCACCACCGCGTCGCCTTCCTCGAGCTTCATCTTGTCGGTGAACGGCTGCACCTGTTCCCACACTCCGACCGCGCGCGTGAGCTTGTGCTTCTGCGGATGGTTGGCCGCCTCCTCCGGCTTGATCAACCCGAGGCGGACCTGCTCGGCCGGCCACGAGTGGTCTTGCGAGATGAGCTTCGCGAACCCACTTCGAAAGAGATACGCCGGGCTGTCGCCGACGTTGAGCACCGCAATCTCACCCGAGCGGATGGCGGCGATCACCATCGTGCTGCCCATGCCCAACCAGTCGGGATTGTCCTGCGCCGCCTTGAACACCGCCTTGTTGGCTTCTTTGCACGCGCGCTTCAGACGCTCGACATCGGGGCCTTCCTCCCCATCCTCGGCGAGGACCTTGGTCACCGTCTGCACTGCGAGGGAGCTCGCCTCCTGGCCCGCCGCGTGGCCGCCCATCCCGTCGCAGACCACGATCAGCGTGTCGAGCCCGGCCTTGTTCCGCCACACGGCGACGGAATCCTCGTTCTCCTCCCGCTCGAGCCCTGGGTCGGTGGCCCACGCGATGCGTAGTCGCAATTGCTACCTACCGAGCCGGACCGGCATTAGGCTCCGATAAGCGAGAAGTGGACTGAGTTCTGGCCGACGGTGAGGCGGTCGCCGTGGTTCAACTGCTTCTCCTGGATGGATTCGCCGTTGACGAACGTGCCGTTCGTACTACCGAGGTCGACGACCCAGAACTGATCGGCGCGGCGCTCCAGGCGCGCGTGGTGCCCGCTGGTCGCGGGGTCGCGCAGGATGATGTCATTGTCCGGCGAACGGCCGATCCGCAGTCCATGGTCGCCCACGCGATGGCTGTGCCCCGCGTCAGGTCCCGACTCGATGGTCAGCTCGGACTGAGGCCCGGCCGCGACGCCCGCGGCCTGCTGCTGCCTCGCCGGCATCGCCATCGTCTCCGGCAGCGACGGGGGATTTGTAGGTGGCGGCTGCCAGGCGGGCATGAGGGTCGTCGGCTCGCGCTCCGCCCCTCCGGCGTCGGAGGGCGGCGGGGCGACCATGGTCGCGGCGACGTCACCGAGCCCGTCAGACGCTCCGGGCTTCCAGATGGGCGGAGGTGGCGCTTTGGCGGCCGGCTGCTCCGGAGCGTCCTGCGCACCCGCCGCCAGATCGGCGTCGGTCGAAGACGGTGCGGCTGCAGCTTCATCGGTGGCGGGCGCTGACCACGGCGGAGACGGAGCTCCGACCGGCGGCTTGGGCGGCTGCGGCGCCGGTGCGGATGGCGCGCCCCAGGCTGGAGGCGGCGCCGGCGGCGCGCCCCAGGATGGCGCGGGCGGTGCGGCGGGTTCTTCGGTCTTGGGGATATCCCACGACGCCGCGGCCGGGCTGTCCCAGGACGGCGCGACGGTCGGCGGCGAGGCGGGGCCCGAAGCCGGCGGTGCACCCCAGTCGGCCGACGCCGGTCCGGCAGGAGGAGCGGGAGCCGGAGGATTCCACGATGGCGCGGTTGGGAAGCCGGGCCGGGCCGGCTCGGGAGCAGGCGCGGCGGCAGGTGGAGCGGCCGGTGGCGGACCCCACGCGGGCGCAGGCGCCGCGGGCGCGCCCCACGATGGCGCTGTCGACTCAGGTGGAGGAGGCGGCGAACCCGCCGGTGCCGGTGGGGGCGACCCCCAGGTCGGAGAGGATCCGGCGGCAGGCGCGTGCGCCGCGGGCGAGCCCCACGTCGGGGCCGGCGAGGCTCCGGGGCCAGGAGCGGGAGCGGGAGGCGCGGCGGGAGCAGCACCCCAGCTCGGCGACGTCGACGGCGGGTTCGACGCCACGGCCGGCGACGCCGGAGATCCCCACCCGCCCTGCGCAGGCTTGGCCGGCGCCGGCGCCCCCCACCCCGAGGTTCCGGGGGGCGGAGCGACCATCGTGGGGGCGACCGTCTGCGGCCGGGCCGGTGTCGGGGGCGCCCAGGTGGCGGCCACGCCTGCGGTCTGGTTCGTCGGGGCCGCCGGACGCACCGGTGGGGCCGACTTCTTCTTCTTGCGGCGGCGGCGGGTCATCAGGTAGAGCCCGCCTGTCAGCAGCGCCGCCAGCGCCAGGAGGATCACTGCGTATTCATTTGGCATGCGGTGGAGAGCCTCCCTTTCGCCTAGTGCGGCAATGAATTATCAGAACGGCCTGCCAACTGCGTAGTGAGGAAGTATGCCACCGCGATCACGATTCACTATGCGACTTGGGCCCGTTCTCGATCACCAATCGGCCCGACGCCACCCCCGGGACCGTGACGTCAGCCTCGAGTGAATGGGCACCGGTACCAAGCTGCTCACCAGTGGCCACATGGATCAACAGGCGCCGTCCCAGCGGCATATCGAGACGCCTGGGTAGCGGGGCGAGACCGGCGTTGGTTTCGATCTGCAGCTGGTGGCCCGTGACGAGCACGCCGTCGAGGCGCAGTCCCGTGACGCCCGCGAGCACGGCCGGACGCGTTCGATTCTCGAGCGTGAAGCTCATGCCATGGGCTTCCGGACGCAGGCTGTAGAGGTCGGCCAGGCGCTCCGCCAGGTAGCGTGGAATCTCCGGTCGCGTCCGCACCGGCGCCTGCGCCGAGGTGATCACGAAAGCGAGCTCGGTGCGATCGACCTCGTGGCCTGAAATAGTCAGCGTCGCCTCGATCCGGTATTCGCCCTCGGCGGCCAGCGGAAGGCTCAGCGTGGTCGCGCTGACCGCAGGCTCGAACGCGGTCGGCACCTCCACGTCGACTGCGCCCGAGTAAGACTTCTTCTGCACCGCGTCGCGCACGCGATCGAGTCCGCGCGAGCCGGCAGCCTTCTCACGAGATACCGACCATCGCACAGTGCCACGGCCCATGACCTCGGGGTCGTCGTTGACGATGACGAGGCGCGCCGCAAACGGCGTCCGCGGATCCTGCACGAAACCAAATGGCCGAGCGGCTTCGAATCCCAGCGGCTCGACGATCAGCCGCGTGGGTTTGAAAGCGGTCGCGAGGGCTTCGAGCGCGAGCTTGGGTCGGCGCGCGGCGTCGAGCATTCCGAATCCGATGCCGGGGAAAAAGTCGACCAGGTGATATGCGAACGCGCCCCAGCACGACTCGAATTTCCGCGTTCGCAAGTGCTCGGCCGCGAAGCGCAGCAGGCGCGCCTGATACTGCTGCGAGGTCTCGATGTATTTCTCGAGGCTGGGATGAGCCGATGGAAGGCCCACGCCCCGCTCGGCCCAGTTGACAGGCTGGAAGCCCGCGTGGCGCCAGGCCGGATCATCGTCGGCGACCGGCCAACGCTTGCCGATCGTGTCCCACGCTGGGGAGTCGACGTCCGGCAGCGATTGCGCGCCAAACGCGGTCACCATCAGCGGCTCGACGAGCCCGATGTCACGCCACGAGCCGCCCGACCAGCCAACCATCAGGTGAAGGTCGATATCGCCCGACGCCGCCACGGCCGGCCGGCTGGGATCGAGATGCTCGAAGGTGGACTTCAGGTCCTGGTCGATCGAGTGGTTCTGGCGGACCGAGTGGACGTCACCAAGGTCGAAGTTGGTCGCGAGCCACGGCGGTTCGTCATGCGCGATCCAGAGCGCGATGGACGGATGGTTGTGCAGCATCGTCACCAATTCCGCCTGCTGCTGCCGCGCGGCGCTCTCGAAGAACCGCGCCTCGTCGCTGCGCCCGTGGTAGACGTACGTGCCCGTCAGCGGGAGATCCTGGAAGACGAGCATGCCGGCCTCATCCGCCTGGCGGTAGAACTCCGACGGCAGAACGTTGGCCACGACGCGAAACGCGTCGAGGTTGGCCGCCTTTGCGGTCGCGATGTCGGAGGCGAAAAGCTCCGCGCTGAGCTCGTCCAGCCGGTACGACGGTGCATAGCATGCGCCGCGCAGGAACACTGGCCGTCCATTGACGGAAAAGCTCCACCGCCGAGGTCCGATGTCCCAGGACAGCTCGCGAAACGCAAACCCGTCGTCGATGCGCGAAGACTCGGCCCCGTCGGCTGCGCGCGCGATGACCTCGGCGCGATACACGTGCCGCTCGCCGAAGCGCCACGGCTCCCACCTCTTGGCGCCGGGGAACGCCAGCCGCATGGCCACCGTTTGCTCCATCCCGCCGCCGAGTCGGACTTCTCTGCGGAGCTTGAGCGACTCGCGGCCCGGAATCGGGACCACGAGCTCGACCTCACCGTCCATCTGCCGGCCGTCGAGGTTGCGCAGGCGCGCCTCCACCTCGAGGCGTCCGTCACCCGCCTCGAAGCTCGGCTTGAGTCGGAGCCAGTCCACCGAGATCGGGCCGACGTACTCGAGCTGGACCGGCTGCCACAGCCCGAGAGGGACCTCGGGTCGGTAGGGCTCTGGCAGACTCGCGTACGCGGAGGCCGGGTACGGCTTGAGGTCGCCGTCGTTGAACAGGCCCATGATGTGGCGCTTCTTCTCCGGCTGCGTCTCGATCGGTGACTCGCAGCAGATGACGAGCAGGTTCTCCCCTTTGAGGTATGGCGTCAGGTCGAAACCAAATGGCGCGAAGTAGCCGTAGTGCGAACCGAGCAGCCGCCCGTTCAGCCACACGTTGGTGGCGAGGAACGCGCCGCCGATGCGGAGCACCACGCGACCCGGGTGGTCCGGACGAGGAAACTCCGTGCGGTACCACACCGCCTGACGGCCCTCCGCTGCAGCGAGCTGGCGCGGCACCTCGATCGGTTTCCACCCCACGCCGCGACCGATGGTCAGGCGCTCCGCCTCGCCCTCGCCGAGCGGCATCCACACCGCCTCCCAGCCGGTGAGCTCTCGCCTCCCGGACGCGCGCTGCGTGAGCGGCATGAACAGCGAGTCGCTCACCGCGTTCCCACGAAGGCGCCGTCGGCGGTGGCGCAGAAGAGGATCGGACGTTTCATGGCTTCAGCGAACGATTCCGTCTCGCGCGCCTCGACGAGGGCCAGGACGCTGCCACCAAAGCCCGCGCCCATGATGCGCGCGCCATAGCAACCGTCCGCGGACCACGCGCGCTCGACCAGCGCATCGACGTGCGGCGTCGAGACCTCGAAATCGTCGCGCAGGCTCTGGTGGGATTCCTTCAGCAGCTCACCCATCCGGTTGAAGTCCCGCTCATGAAGCGCGTCCACAAACGCGTGCACACGCTTGATCTCCGAATCGACGTGCTTGCGCCGTTTCGGATCACCTGACTCGGCCTCGCGCCGGCGCTGGTTGTAAGGCGTCGAGGCGAGCGA
>VBGV01000130.1 GCA_005880755.1 Chloroflexota bacterium | reverse complement strand
TCCATCCGGTCCGAACGTTAGCTGAAGTAGTTGTGCTTTTCCAGGTAGGCCTTGGCGATCGCGTCGGGGTCCTTGTGCTGGGTTGACGCCTGGGAGTTCATGTCCACGAGATCCGCCGTCGTCAGGGCTGCGTCGATCTTGTTGAGGAGGTTCTTGACCTCGTCCGTCGCGACCTTCTGGCGCAGGATCGGAACCACGTTGTCGGCTGCTTCCAGGTGCTTGTCGTCCTGGAGCACGACGAGGCCAAGGTCGTTCAGATCGCCGTCGCTGCTGAAGACGAGGCCAACCTGGATGGTCCCGTTCTTGAACGCGGCGCGAGTCGCCGGTCCGTCGGTGTCCAACGCTTTGAAGTCCTTGAAGTGGATTCCGTATGTGGTCTGCAGCCCGGGCAGGCAGTACGGCCGGGTCGGGCATTCCGGCCCGGCGCCCAGCACGAGCTGGTTGCCGATAGGCGCCAGGTCCGACAGCTTGGACAGTTTGAATTTCTGCTGGGTCTCCTTGGTCACGGCGAAGGCGTTCTGGTCAACCGCCTGGGAGGGCGTCAGCGCGATCAGCCCTTGCGATTGGAGGTGGCCGTTCAGCTTGGCCGTCGTGGCGGCCGCGTCGCCGGTGGCCTCGCCGGCCTTGTTGTTCCAGTACTCGAGGTCGGTCGCCGCGTAGCCCGGGTAGAGGTCGATATCCCCGTTCTTCAATGCCGGAGCGACCACCTCACGGGTGCCGAGGTTGAGCTTGTACTGCACCGTGTAGCCGTCGTGCGCCAACGCCTGGCCGTAGATCTGGGCCAGGATGCTGCTCTCTGGGAACTTGAACCCGCCGACGATGACGGTCCCCTTGTTGGTGGTGCCGCCCCCAGTCGTGCCTCCGCATGCCGCGGCGACCGTCGCCAGGGCAGCGAGTGCCGCCACCAGCCAGAGAGACGCCCGTGTTCGATGCATCAAAAATCCTCCCGGGCCGGGTGGCCCTCCCCGATCCAAACTCCGGGTGAGCGACCATTCTTCCACTAAGCGACCTTGAACGTGGTTGCGCGAGCGGCCACGGGCGCGTTCAGCAGCCGGATCCCACGTGGCACCAGCAGCCGCTGGACCCCGGACAGCGACAGCTCCGTCGCCAGGGCCAGCGCCGCCACCAGGACAGCGCCGGCGGCTGTCTTCACGTAGTCCTGTGTGGCCAGGCCGTCGACGATGTAGCGGCCGAGGCCGCCGCCGGCGATCAGCGCCGCGAGCGTCGCCGTCGCCACGACCTGCACCGCCGATGTGCGGACCCCGGCCATGATCAGAGGTACCGCGAGCGGCAACTCCACGCGCAGGACTTGCGCCAGCTCGCGGTAGCCCATCCCCCGCGCCGCCTCGCGGATGTCGGGGTCGACCTCCCGCAGCGCGACGTAGCTATTCGTGACCATCGGAGGGACGGCGAGCGCGGTCAACGCCAGGACGATCGGTAAGTCGCCCAGGCCAAAGACCTGAAAGGCGATCACGAGGATGCCGAACGACGGCACCGCGCGACCGGCGTTGGAGATGTTGATCGCCAACGCGCCGAACCTGCCGTAATGGCCGAGCGCGATGCCCGCCGGGAGCGCGATCGCAGCTCCGATGAGGACCGACTCGCCGGACAGGTGGATGTGCTCGACGAGGCGTGCGGGTATCCCATCTGAACCCTGCCAGTGGGCGGGATCGGCCAACCATCGCCAGACGAGGCCAAGAAAGTCCATCGGGTCAGACCGGCCGCGCCCAGGGCACAGCTACGCGCTGGGCCCCCGCCACCAGCAGATCAGCCACCAGCGCGAGAGCGATCGACAGGATCGTCGCGACAACCAGGGGCGTGTGAAAGTTCTCGACCAGACCTTTGTCGATCAGGGATCCGAGGCCGCCGAGGCCGATTAGGGCGGTGATGGTTACGATCCCGATCGTTGAAACCGTCGCCACGCGCAGTCCGGCGAAGATCGACGGCAGCGCGAGGGGAAGCTCGACCCGCAGCAAGCGGGGGAGTGGTCGGTACCCCATGCCGTCGGCAGCGTCGAGAACGTCCCGCGGCACGGCATCGAGCCCGACGAGGACGTTGCGCACGAGGATCAGGACGTTGTAACCGATGAGCGGAATCTCCGCCGTCGTTCCGCTCAGATGCGTGAACGGGATGAGCAGGGCGAACAGCGCGAGAGAAGGGATCGTGTAGAAAGCGCCGAAAAAGCCAAGCACCGCCAGCCGCAGGCCTCCGGAGCGGTGGGCCGCCACACCGAGGGGAACGGAGATGACAAGGCCGGTGGCGAGAGCAATGGCGGTCAGCTCGACGTGCTCGCCGAGCGCGCCCAGAACCAACGGAATGTGCGTCGAGAGCCAGTCCCAATTGATCCACGGATCCACGGACTCCAGGAATAGCCGCGCCGTCATTCCGATACGTTAATCGAGCCGTGATCCACCTGGAGAACGTGAGCAAGCGTTTCGCGAGCGGCTCCAACGCGGTGCTGAACCTCACGCTGGAAATCCCCGACGGCCAGACATGCGTCCTGATCGGACCGTCCGGCTGCGGCAAGACCACGACGCTGCGCATGATCAACCGTCTCATCGATCCCGACAGCGGGCGCATCCTCGTGGATGGCGCCGATACGCAAGGCGTCGACCCCGCCGCGCTCCGGCTGAAGATGGGCTACGTCATCCAGCAGACCGGCCTGTTTCCCCACATGACCGTGGGCGAAAACGTCGGCACTGTGCCGAGGCTGTGGAAGTGGCACGCCGAGCGCATCAGGAAGCGGGTGGACGAGCTGCTGGAGCTGGTGGGTCTTGACCCGGTCGAATATCGCGACCGCTATCCGCATCAGCTCTCCGGCGGCCAGCGGCAGCGCGTCGGTTTCGCGAGGGCGCTCGCCGCGGACCCGCCGATCCTCTTGATGGACGAGCCGTTCGGCGCCGTCGACCGCATCACGCGCGAGCGGCTGCAGCACGAGTTCGTCAGCATCCAGCGCTCGATGCGAAAGACGGTCGTCTTCGTCACTCATGACATCGACGAGGCCGTGATGGTGGGGGATCGGATCTGCCTCATGAAGATGCAGGCGCAGATCGCCCAGTACGACACTCCCGAGCGCATCGTCCTCCATCCCGCCAGCGAGTACGTTTCGGAATTTCTCGGTCGCGAAAGGCTTGTGCGGCGTATGTCTGTCGTCCGTATCGACGCGCAAACGTTGGAGCATCCCGACGGCGGCCTTGCTCGCGATGAGCCTCGGGTGCCCCTGTCGAGCTCGCTCACTGACGCGCTCGCCGCCGCCCTCGCGAGCCCGACCGAGCGCGCCGCGGTCTTCGACGGCGACCGCTACCTCGGGGACTTCACCGCCACGTCCCTGCTGGAATCGTTGAGGCGCGCGAGCGCGGAAGGAGGAGCCCCCGATGCAACAGGAGTTTGACGTCGTTTGTCTCGGCGGAGGCGTGGCCGGCGAGGCCATCGCCGGCGAGCTGCAGGGCAGCGGGCTGTCGATCGCGGTGGTGGAGCGCGAGCTGGTCGGCGGCGAGTGCCCGTACTGGGGCTGCGTGCCGTCGAAGACGCTGCTGCGGTCAGGCGAGACGCTGGAGGAAGCCGGGCGCGCGCGTACGCTCGCGGCCTCGCGCGTCGATTGGGACGTTGACTTCCCGAAGGTTTCGAAGCGCGTGCTGTGGATGGCGCGGGACCTCGACGACTCGCGCCCGGCGGCGGCGCTGGAGGCGACCGGTGCCAAGCTCGTCCGCGGCGAGGGAAAGCTCGTCGACCTGCGCACGGTCGAGGTCGGTGGCGACCAGCTCACAGCAAGGCGCGCGGTCGTGATCGCCAACGGCGGCACCGCGGCGATCCCGCCGATCGAAGGCCTGAACAAGGTCGACTTCTGGACCAACCGCCAGGCGGCCATCCCCCGCGAGCTGCCAGAGCGGCTCGTCGTGCTGGGTGGCGGGGCCGTAGGCGTGGAGCTTGCCCAGGCGTTCGCCAGGCTCGGCTCCAAGGTCACGATCGTGGAGGCGGGGCCCCGCTTCCTAGGCCTCGAGGAGCCTGAAGCGGGCGCTGCGTTGCTGCCGCACCTCAAGGCCGATGCCATCGAAATCATCGTCGGCGATCCATGCGTGGCGGTCGAGAAGCAGGCGTCGGACGTGGTCCTGCACCTGAAGTCCGGCGCAGTCGTGTCCGGCGACAGGGTGCTCGTCGCGACGGGGCGGCGGCCTAACTTCGAGGCGTGGCTCCCGGCGGGCTTGACGCAGACCGAGAAGGGCTGGCTGAAGGTCGACCCGGAGACGCTCGAGGCGCGTGACGGGATCTACGGCGCCGGCGACATCACTGGGATCGGAGGGTTCACCCACCTCGCCTACTACCACGGCCAGATCGTCGCCCGGAGGCTGCGCGGCAAGGACGCGCGCGCGGACCACACGGCGGTGCCTCGCGTCACCTACACCGACCCTGAGATCGCATCGGTCGGCTGGTCGGAGCAGTCGGCGCGGGGGCATGGCGTCGACGTGGCCGTGGTCACGATGGACCCCGCGGAGACAGCTCGGGGTTACATCCACGATTTTCACGACGGCACGCTGAAGCTGATCGGCGACAAAGAGCGCGGGGTGTTGGTCGGGGCAACGCTGGTCACGCCTCGCGCCGGCGAGATACTGGGCGAGCTGGTGGTCGCCTTGAAGCTGGGTACGCCACTGCGTGAGCTCGCCGACGTGATCCACCCCTTCCCGGCCTTCAACCGTGTCCTGGGCGCGGCATTCGAGCAGCTCGCCTCCAAGGTGAGCTGACCGACCAGCCCCTCCTCGGCTACGCCGGACACCTCGCCGTAAATAGGGAGGAGTACCGAAAACCCCCGGCGCGTTTTACGAGTGGCGTATCTAGTTTTGTAAAGGGGGCCTGGAATGGTCATCTCTATTAATGGTTCGCCCGTAACCATCGATTTCGACTCGCTGTTGGTGTGGGCGTTGGTCGGGCTCGTGGCGGGATTCCTGGCCAGCCACGTTGCGCTTGGGCATGGCCTGGGTCTTTTCTGGGACATCATCGTCGGCATCGTCGGAGCCCTGTTCGGCGGAATCGTGCTTGCCGGATTCCTCCACTTCAACATCGCTGTGGCGGGGCATCCGATCATCAGCGCGATGATCATGGCTTTCATCGGAGCCGCGATCCTTTTGATCATCGTCCGGCTCTTCAGCGGCCGCGGCTACAGACGCCGCGCTTTCTGATTGCTCAGACGCCTGGGGGCGCTCCGCTCCCAGGCGTTTTTGATCAGCCTCTCGCCGAGCTCAGTCCCTAGCCGAGACAGCTTCACGCTCACCCAGCCGAACCGACCGGTGTAAGCCGAAACCGCAAAGGTCTTCGGGTCCATCGCCACCAGCCCGGACTGGTCGTCGAGCGAGGCCTTGACGGAAACCGACGATCCCTCGGACGAGCCCATGGCGAAGATCCTGCCGCGGACGCGAAACGTCGCCTCGCCCCACGTCTCGAGCTCTTCCGCCTCCGGCATCGATAGGCACAGCTTGCGGAACTGGCGAAAGGTCACGACGGCTACCGTACCCACATGGCGATTCAGCCGCTGGACGAAGGAGCGATGGAACAGGCTGCGGCGCGGCAGGCGCGGTTGACCAAGCCCGCGGGGAGCCTCGGCCGGCTCGAGGACCTCACGGTGCGGCTTGCGGGCATGACGGGTCGAATCGATCCTCCTTTGCGCGAGGCCGTCGTCTTCACGCTCGCGGCGGACCACGGCGTCGCGGCCGAGGGCGTGAGCGCGTACCCGCGCGAGGTCACTGCTCAGATGGTCCTCAACTTCCTGCGCGGCGGCGCGGCGATCAACGTCCTGGCGCGCGAGGTCCACGCGCGGGTCGTGGTCGCCGACATCGGGGTGGATGCAGAGTTGCCCTCACACACGCACCTGCGCGCGGTCAAGGTGAGACGCGGCACGGGCAACATCACGCAAGGACCCGCGATGAGCATCGAAGAGGCGAATCGGGCGATCGAGGTGGGACGCGGGCTCGTCCGCGATGAGCGGCTCGACATCGCGCTCACGGGCGACATGGGCATCGGTAATACGACGGCGTCGGCGGCCGTGATCTGCGCGTTGACGAAGCTCGATCCGGGGATCGTCGTCGGCAGGGGCACCGGGGTCGACGACGAAGGTCTCGAGCGAAAGCTGGATGCGGTACGCCGCGCGCTGCAGGTCAATGCGGAGTCCATCGCGCGCGGCCCGATCGACACGTTGGCCTCGGTCGGCGGGCTTGAGATCGCGGGTTTGGTCGGCGTGATCCTGGAGGCTGCGGAGAAGCGCAAGCCCGTCATCATCGACGGCTTCATCTCGGGCTGCGCGGCACTGGTGGCGGCGGCGATTGCGCCGGCGGCGACCGGGTACATGGTGGCGTCGCATCGCTCGCACGAGCGCGGACACGGCGCGGTGCTCGAACGGCTCGGGTTGCGACCCTTGCTCGACCTCGACCTCCGCCTCGGCGAGGGCACCGGCGCCGCGCTCGCGCTGATGGTGGTTCGCGCGGCGGTGCGCCTTCTCAACGAGATGGCGACCTTCGACGAGGCGGGGGTTTCGGAGCGCTCATAATGAATTTCCACAACTGAATAGCTCACTGGATTGCGGGAAGCCGGTTCAAATCCGGCGCTGTCGCGCAACTGTGAGTGGGGAGCGTCCGGCCAGCGGCCACTGAGGCGAGAGCTTCAGGAAGGCGGCCGGAGCGCATTGATCCACAAGCCAGGAGACCTGTCCCGTGAGCGGTCGATCCCACTGCGCGGATCAGTAGGGGCGCCTCCTGCGGCGAGGTTTCCCCTGCAAGGTGGGGCCGCTGCCGCCGGAGGACCGCTAGATGCGTATGCATCAGCCAGGGGCCAGCGCGAAACTGGCCTTCCGATTTTTCGCCGTCGCGTTCGTTTCCGTTTTTCTCGTCGCGTCATGCGGTGGGACGCCAACATCGTCGACTTCGGCACCGGCGTCGCACTTTCCGGTTTCGATCACGGAGCCGAGCGGCGCCATCGTCACGATCGCGCACCAGCCACATCGCGTCGTCTCGTTGTCGCCCACCGCGACCGAGATGCTGTTTGCGATCGGCGCCGGCTCCCAGGTCATCGCGGTCGACGACCAGTCGAACTTCCCCGCGAACGCGCCCACGACCAAGCTTTCCGGCTTCACGCCGAACATCGAAGCCATCGCCGCCTACACCCCAGACCTCGTCGTGGCCGCAGAGGACACGGGAAGCCTCGTCCACGGCATGCAAGCGCTGAACGTCCCGATCCTCCTCGAGCCGGCCGCCAGGAACCTCGACGACAGTTACTTGCAGATCAAGCAGCTGGGATTGGCCACCGGGCACTCTACTCAAGCAGATTCGCTCGTCGCCTCGATGCGCTCGCAGGTCGGCGCACTCGTCGCGTCAGTGTCCAAACCGGCTCGCCGGCTGAAGGTCTATCACGAGCTGGACAACACCTTCTACTCGGTGACCTCTGCCACTTTCATCGGGCAGGCTTACAAGCTGCTGGGCCTGACCAACATCGCCGACGCGGCGACCGCCGCCACGCCGGACTACCCCCAACTCTCGCCCGAGTTCATCGTGTCCTCGAATCCCGACCTCATCGTGCTGGCCGATACCAAGTGCTGCCAGCAAGACCTGAACGCAGTCGCGGCCCGGCCAGGATGGCGCGCGATCGCGGCCGTGAAGTCCGGGCATGTGGTCGGAGTGGACGATGACATCGCCTCTCGGTGGGGCCCCAGGATCGTCGACTTCATGCGTGCGGTCGCCTCGCAGGTCAAGCAGATCGAAATGGCCGCGTGACGGCGACCGTAACCGTGAGCGTGGTGTCGGAGCGGCCGGCCGCCCTCGCCGGTATGCCGAGGTTGCCTTGGCCTTGGGCCGCCGCCGGGCTCGGCGCGCTGGTCATCTGCTGTGCGGTCGGTGTGCTCGTCGGCCCGGTCCACATCGGCGTGGGCGCCGTTGTGCAGGCGCTCATCGGAGGCCAAGTCGATCCCGGCCAGGCCAACATCCTGTGGTCGCTAAGGTTTCCCCGAGTCGTCCTCGGCGTGCTGGTGGGCGGCACGCTGGCCGTGTCCGGCGCCGCGTATCAGGGCGTCTTTCGCAACCCGCTCGCCGACCCGTACCTGCTCGGAGCCGCCGCCGGCGCAAATCTCGGCGCGACGCTTGCGATCGCGTTTGCCCCGGGCACCTCGATCCTCGGCGTCAACATCATTCCGCTCGCCGCATTCGTGGGCGCAGGTGCAGCGGTGGCCGGCGCTTACGCGCTGGGTCGCTCGGTCACGGGTCTTCGCTCCGCCACCGGGCTCATCCTCGCCGGCGTCGCGATCGCCGCATTCTTCAACTCGATCCAGTCGTACGTCCAGCAAACCCAGACCGCCTCCATCCGCCAGGTCTACTCGTGGATCCTGGGGCGCCTGGTGACCGCAGGCTGGGACGACGTGCTCCTCATCCTGCCGTACGTGATCCTGAGCGCGGCGGCAATCTTCGTGCACCGGCGCTTGCTGGACGCCTTGACGCTCGGCGAGGACGAGGTCACAAGCCTTGGCATACCTGTCCGCCGAGTGCGCCTTATCGTCGTGGTCGCGGCGACACTGGGGACCGCGGCGGTGGTGGCTGTGGCCGGCACGATCGCTTTCGTCGGCATCATCGTGCCGCACGCCATCCGGCTCTTGATCGGCCGCAGCTACCGGGTCGTGATTCCCCTGTCGATGCTGTTCGGGGCGGCGTTTCTCGTCCTGGCCGATGCAGGAGCCCGGACCGTCGTCGCCCCGGCCGAGCTGCCCATCGGGGTGATCACAGCCTTTCTCGGAGCGCCTTTCTTCATCGCTGTCATGCGCTCGACCCGAGCGGCGGCGCTGTGAGCGACGTGGTCCTGGCCGGCGTGTCGGTCGCGTATGACGGCGCGCCTGTGGTTTGGGACCTCGACCTGAGCGTCGCCTCCGGCGAATGGTTGGCGCTCATCGGGCCGAACGGCGCGGGCAAGACCACGATCCTGCGGGCGATTGCACGCCTGGTGCCGTTTCGGGGCGCGATCAGCATCGGAAGCCGTGCCGTGACCGAGTTGAGCTCCCGGGAGGTGGCGCGGCAGGTGGCGGTCCTGGTCCAGGAACCGCAGATGCCGGTCGGCATGACAGTGTCGCAATACGTGCTCCTCGGCAGAGCGCCGCATCTTGGCTACCTTGGCAAGGAGAGCGCGCGCGACCGGGGCATCGTGAGGGAGGTCGTGCGCAGGCTCTCGATGGAAGAGCTGGCCTCGCGTCCGCTCGACCGGTTGAGCGGCGGCGAAAGGCAGCGCGCCGCCATCGCCCGCGCCCTGGCGCAGCAAGCACCGGTGCTCCTCATCGACGAACCTACCTCCTCGCTCGATGTCGGACGCCAGCAATCGGTGTTGGAGCTGATCGACCAGCTGCGGAGGGAGCAGGAGCTGACGGTGATCGCTGCCATGCACGAGCTGACGCTCGCAGGCCAGTACGCGGACCGGCTTGCGCTGCTTGTCGACGGCCGGCTTGCAGCCGTCGGCCCGGCGGCCGAGGTCCTCACCGAGCGCGCGATCACGGAGCACTACCGCGCCCAGGTGAGGGTGATTCAGATGAATGGATCGGGGACCGCCGTTGTTCCGGTGCGGAGTTGAAACCCAGCGAGGTGCCGCTCGAGCCTCCGCCCCGCGCCTCGCGCAAGGCTCACTCGGTCGTGATCGTGAACACCGGAGACGGTAAAGGGAAATCCACGGCGGCTTTCGGTACCGCGCTGCGCGCGGTCGCCCGCGGCTGGAAGGTGTGCGTGATCCAGTTCGTGAAGTCGGAGCGGTGGAAAGTGGGCGAGCGCGAGATTGCGATGCGCCTCGGCGTCGAGTGGTGGACCCTCGGCGACGGCTTCACGTGGGACTCGCGCGACATGGATCGGAGCCAGGCGGTCGCTCGCGAGGCTTGGCGGGTCGCCCGGGAAAAGATCGAGTCGGGCGACTATGGCCTGGTCGTGCTGGACGAGGTCACCTATCCGATGACCTGGGGTTGGATCCCGACCCACGAGGTCGTCTCCGCGATCCGGTCGCGACCTCCTGCCGTGAACCTGATCGCGACCGGGCGCGACGCTCCTGCCGAGCTGACCGAGCTGGCGGACACAGTCACCGAGATGCGCAATCAAAAGCACGCTTTCGACCGCGGCGTCCGCGCGATTCGCGGGATCGATTTCTGATGGGGTTCGTCTTTGTCACCGGGGGTGCGCGGAGCGGCAAGTCCGACCTCGCCTGCCGCTTCGGGCGCGACTCGGGAAAGCCGGTGACAGTGATCGCCACCGCAACAGCGGAGGACCGCGAGATGGCGGAACGCATCCGCAGGCATCGCGAGCTGCGTCCGCCCAGCTGGGCGACGACTGAAGAGCCGCTCCAGCTCCTGGCTGCCGTTCAGGCAGCTCCGGACGGCAGCTTCGTGATCGTCGACTGCCTCACGCTGTGGGTCTCCAACCTCCTAGGAGCCGGTCACTCGAACGACGAAATCCGCGCCCGCGCCGAGAAGGCCGCTTTCGAGCTGGCGCGGCGAAGCGGGGTCGTCGTCACCAACGAGGTTGGCCTGGGCATCGTGCCCGCCAACGAGCTCGCCCGGACGTTCCGCGACGTTCTGGGTGCCGTGATGTCCTTCCTGACTGTCCTGCCGGTGGCCAATTCGGATGGAAGCCCCGGCGCCAGGTTGGGACGCGCCTACTTTCCGGCGATCGGGGCTCTCGTGGGGCTGGGCGCGGGCGTGGTCTGGATTGTGGTGGGGGCCGCGACGACGCCGCTCCTGGGCGCCGCGGCGGCGGTGGCCGCGCTCTGCCTGCTGACGGGCGCCATCCACCTCGACGGGCTTGCCGACTCGGCCGACGGGCTACTGGGACGCGGTGACGCCGCGCACCGGCTCGAGATGATGCGAGATCCGAGCCTGGGTTCGTACGGGGTGACGGCAATCGCCGCGGTCCTCTTGCTCGACGTCGCGGCCATCTCGTCGATGTCCCCTGCCCGCGGTCTCGCCGCGCTCGTGATTGCGGGCGGATTGTCGCGGCTGGCCGTCCTGGCCGTGATCGTCCTGGTGCCGTACGTCCGCGCGAGTGGACTCGGTGTCGCGGCTTGGGACTCCCGCCGTCGGGGCTTCGACGTGGTGGTCGGCGCCGTCAGCGCCGGGGTAGCGTGCGCGCTCGACTGGAGGCGCGCGCTCATCGCGCTGCCGTTCGTCGCCCTGACGGCGCTGGTGCTCATCGTTCTCGCCCGAAAGCGAGTCGGCGGCGTCACCGGCGACGTTTGCGGAGCGACAGCCGAGCTGTGCCAGCTGGCGGTGCTGCTCGTGTTCGCGGTTCGCTGAAGGTCTGGGTCAGACCCTCCGCGGCAGCGGCGGCGATCCCGGCGCTTGATCCTCCGCCCTCACGTATCGCCAGCCCAGCGCGTCGCCGTCGCCCAGCTGGATGTCGGTGTATCCGCCGGGTGCTTTCGACCAACGACCCTGGGATTCAATGAAGAGCGCCCAGCGCGGGCTGTTGGGCGGGACGCACTCCCGGTACTGCCGCGGCTCGAGGTCGACCTGGCACACAGCCTTGCCTGCTTCGAGGTATTGCACCTGGTACTGGATGCCGGAGCGGTCCATGATCGTCTGGCCGTCGATGTAGGTGGGCGCGAACCCGATGCAGCGCTGGATCCAGTCGCCGGACATGTGCTGGACCACGACGTATGCGTGGTGAGGCGCTTTGAT
>VBGV01000129.1 GCA_005880755.1 Chloroflexota bacterium | reverse complement strand
TCGCTCCGCGTCGGTGATGACGTTGATGCCGTTGAGCTCAACCGACAGGGTTTCTCTAGGTCGGACCGCAACCTCAGTCGCCATCGCTTCCCTCCCCAACTACCGACCGTTGCGCGCGCCGAAATCCTACTACCAGCGCCCTGCACTGAATTTTTCGAGCTCGGCGTCACTGGGGCCGGCGGCTGGGCCGGGTCGAGACACCGCGTAGGCTGCCGCTCGGTTGGCGAACAAGACGGCGTCTGGCCAGCTCATTCCGCGCGCCAGCCCGGCCAGCGTGGCTCCGGCATGCACGTCCCCGGCACCACTCGTGTCGACGGCCTGGACCCTGACCGATGGAACCGATAGAGGACTTGACCCGGTCCTGTGGATCGTCGCCCCGTCGGGCCCCTCGCGCAGGATCACCGTGGTCGCCGGCCGGACCCGTCCTGTCAACTGCCTCAAGCCGCCGAGAGCTTCGAGCTCCCGCTTGTTCAGGCTCAGGACGTCGACCCGGCCCAGCACCGCCGCGAGTCGACTGCTCTCGATGTCAGCGACAAGCGGGCCCGGGTCCAGGACCACGACGAGATTCGGCGCCAGCGCCGCCGCGTGCTCCGCGATCGCGGAGCCGGCATCCGGATATGCGAGGTCATACCCCGAGACGTAGACGGCATCGCCGTCCCGGTACTCGATCGGCCGCAGCGCCTCCGGCACCACGACTGCGTCGGCGCCCGTGACCGTGACAAAGGTCCGCTCCCCGTCAGGCTCGACGAGAGCCAGCGTCCAGCCGGTGTCGAGGTGCGGATTCGGCGGCATGACAAGCTGCACTCCCTCACGGGCCAGCGCGGCGCGCACGAGATCGCCAAACGGTCCCGTTCCGTGCGGGCCTGCATACAGCCCCGGCAAACCCAGCCTGGCCGCGGCCGATAGCACGTTGAACGCCCCTCCCGCCGCCAGCCCACGCTGAGAGGCGAGGACGTCCCCGCCCCGGTCGGGCAGCGCAGGCACCTCGAGGACGAGGTCGACGATGACGCTGCCCAACGAGACCAGCCGCGTGATCAACGTCGCCGCAGCTTGAGTAGTCCATCGACCCGCGACTCGAATTCGATGTCGTTGACCTCGCGGACCTTCTGCACGGCGTCGGGTGGCAGAGCACGCAATCCCGTGCAGGCTCCAACCATGGCGCCGGCGAGAGCGGCGATGGTGTCGGTGTCGCCTCCCAGGGCGGCGGCGTGGCCGCATGCTTCCCACACGTCGCCGTGGCTCAATCTCGCAACTCCGAACGCCGTCGGAACCGATTCGGCCGTCTCGACTCCAGTGCCGAACCGGTCGACGATCGCGTCCAGGCTTCCCAGCCTCAGTGCCTCCTCGAACAGGTCGGCGTAGCCGAAGCGGGCCGCCGCTCGAACTGCACGCAGCGCGGCCTGCTCGAACGTCTCGCCGCTCACGCCGGCGGACACGACGGCGGCCACGGCCGCGGCCCCAGCGTGGGCGATATCAGTGTCGTGGGTGACAAGGTCCGCCGAAACCACCGCCGCGAGGAGGCGATCGAGCGGTTCAACCGGGGTCGCGATTCCAACCGGCGTGATCCGCATGGCGGCGCCGTTGGTGGTGCCGGTCCGTCCCGTCTGCGATGGATCTTCACCGGCGGCGACTGCAGCCAACGCTCGCCTGGTGGACGGACCGAGCAGCTCAGAGCGGCCCCGCTCAGCCATCTCGCGTTCCCAGGCAGCCAGTGCCTCCGCCAACCTATGCGGATCGATCGTGCCGCCACCCGAGATCAGGAGGTCCGCGATGAGCAGGCACTGCATCGTGTCGTCGGTGACGGAGCCGGCTGGGAGGCCGTGGGCAATCGGGTTGTCAGCCGGTCCCTCACGGAAGTCAGGCGGCGTGCCGAGGATGCGCCTTGCGGTCGGGCCGTCCAGCTCCTGGGTCGGCATCCCGAGTGCGTCGCCGATCGCGAGTCCGTAGAGAGCGCCCAGCGCCCGATCGGTGGAAATTTCAGCGAGGCCCGCGCAGGTGGGCATGTCAGCCGATTTTCACCGCGGGCCGTGTCGTTTTGACCAGGGTGGCGACGGTCCAAACCATCCACACCACTTCGAGCAGTACCCGGATCCAGACTGGACCTATCGGTGACGGGAGCAAAAGCACGCCACTGTCGACAGCTTCCAGAAGGGCGATCACCCCAAGCACCACGCTGAGCACGGCAAGCCTCGGCGACGCGACCAATCGAGACGCCAGGATCCACGCGATGCCCAGCAGCGCGGCGCCAGGCGCTGTCACGTAGTAGAGCTGCTCGACCGACGAGACCAGCAGAAGGAGTGAGCCCAACCCCGCGGCCCCGAAGGCAAGCACGCTCCGGCGTAGCAGCAACCCGAACACCAGCATCACGGCAACGAACTGCAGCGCGGGAAAAACCGTCTGGATGGTGGTAGTGGGGGAGAACACACCCGGGCGTGCGCGCGTGTCAAACCAATCGCATCCGGCCGGCAGTGTCTGCGTCGCCAGGTCGTAAGCGCCGCAGTCGACGAACAGGACGAGCACGTTGGGGTCGGCGAGGAGCCGGCCGACACCTCCAGATGGGCAGCCGGGCATCGTCATCGGTTCGACCACATCCGCGCCCGTGGCCTGCCAGCAGTTGCCGGACCCCTGGCCGTCCCAGAAGTAGTCGATCCCGTTGGGCAGGTGCTCGCCGCCAGGCCCGACGCCCATGTGATTGGCGACGTATCGGTTGTGATGCGAGGTCTCCTCCTGGGCGGCCAATTCGCTGTCGCCTCGCGAAAGGCCAGGCACCCATGCCTGGACGAAGCCGACCTTCCAGTTGTCGTAGACCCAGTTGTCCCGGAAGAGGTTGTAGTTCCCGCCGATGACCAGGACGCCCGCGCCCACCGGGACGCCCACCGCCGGGCACACAACCCCCTTCTCGATGCCGCGCAATAGATAAGGTCGCGCGCACGTCCCGTCCCGGACGTAGTCGTAGTAGTTGGAGTTGTTGCCGTGGATCAAGTTGTGCTCGAACAAGGCATGGTTTTGCGGCAGGCCGGGGTGATTCGGAAACAGGCTGTCCATCGAGGCGCCGCTCGTGTTGTGGTCCAGCTCGTTGTCGTGGACCCAGACCGAGTCGCCTCCAGTGCCGGAATATCCGAGCAGGTTGTCGTGGCTGTGGCAGCCTGTCACTTCGATCGCGTATCGAGACACGTCGAAGCCGCGATCGCGGTTGATGTCGGACGTGCCGCCGGGGTAGATGCCGGAGTCGCCGTTTCCATACGCCTCGCATTTCGTGAACAGGCCGTGGTCGGAGGCAAAGGAGAGAAACCCGTACTCGGTGTTCCAGCGGCCGACGACGTGATCGACGGCAAAGCCATCCGCTTCGATCACGTAGACCGCGTTGAAGGTGGATCTCTGGGCGATGAAATTGCGCAGGTAAAGGCCGTCGGTCCGATCACCTCGGATCACGTTGAGCTTCTGGAACTGCGCGTCAAAGATCACATCGGAGGGCGACGCGCCGGTGCCCTCGATCTGGAGGTCCTTGAGGCCGAAGATGCCGACCAGGTTCTGCTGGTGCGGGCAGCTCTTCTGCTGCTCGTAGGTCAGGATCTGGTAGCCGGCCGCCTTGATCGTCGTCGCGGGCAGGTGGTAGCAGGAGTCGGTCTCGTGGGCGAGGCTCGGTTGCTCCAGATAGATGCCGGGCAGGACGAGAATCGTCGTCCCGGGTCCGCCGACATGATCGACCGCCGCCTGCAGGTCGCGGTACCCACTTTGAAGACACTCGAGATACCGCTGGCGGTTGTAATCCTGCAAGGCGGGGGAGAACCCTGCGATTCGCTTGGCGAAGTCGGCGTCATCCTTCTTGCAGACCACGAGATGGGAACCGGACGTGCGATAGACGGGCACGTGGCCCGTGCCGTCGGGGAACTGGGTCGGGCGCTCGTAGTGTGAGAACGCGACCACCGGCCACAACGCAAGGGCGGCAGCGCCGAAAAGAACAAGCCGGCGCAACGACAACTACGCGTGCAGGTCCATGTCCACGCCGGGCGGTACCCAGGCATAGAACTCGAGAGGCACGACCTCTTTGAATCCAAGGTTCGCACACACGGGCGCAGAGGTTCCGCGCACGGCCTGGATCACCGCCGCATCGGCGCCGGCCGCCCGCGCGTCGGCCAATCGCCGCGCGACCAGCGAGGTGTAAATCCCGCGCCCACGCAGGTCGCTCACCGTCGCCACCCCGCCCAACAGCACGATCGACGTCCCGGGGACGAAGACGAGGTTGCCGAAGGCGACCGGGCCGTCGTGACCGGGCAGGAACGCGTGGTACATCTCGAACCGAAAAGGCCTGGGGGCTCCGACAAGTGCTTCGGTGAACCACTCCGCGACGTCGAGCGGCATGCCATAGGCGGTCGCAGTCATCGGTATCGCTCGACGCTGTTCGTCGACGCTGGCAGGCCGGACCTCGACCTCCGGGTTCGCTCGCATCGGCGTGGCGAGATCGGTCAGGACCATCCCGGCGAGCTCGTCGGCCTTGACGAGCCCGGCTTCCAGGAGGCGCTGCGTAAGGTCGCGCGGCCGCGACGCCGGGCTCGTGATCCAGCCGAAGGATTTCGCCTGGGCGGCAAACCTGTCGCGAATCGCGGCGATGGTCGCATCTGCGTCAGCGTCGTCGAGGTCGGCGCAGCCCACCAGGTTGGCGACGGGATGTGACACTGGTGATTCCCGGCCCACCACACCCGGGACGCGAAGATCGGTCAGGAGTCCGGGGACCTCGGGATAGACGAACATGGTCCGCTCGACCGCGTCCACCAATTGGTCGGTGGCAGGCATGCGTGACCTCGCTGACTAGCGAACGGCAGGTGCCGCGGCGATGCTAGCAGTCGGCCGCGTATGTCGGTCGCTCGCCTAATGCTTCAGCGCGACTTTAGTAAGTCCATAGCGCGGGTGACGCCGGCAAGCCACGCCGGGTCCTCGAGCCATGTCTCGGCGCCCCACATGAGCACCACGTCCACCGGCTCCTGCCGGTAGTCGGCCGCGCTGTCGAGTAGATCGCGAGGCGTGAAGCTGGTCTCGCCGTTCCAGGGTTCCGCCTGCATCTCGGCCAGCCAGATCTCCTTGCTCATCCCGTGAGCCCGGTTGGCCCAGAAGTCGACAGCCTGCTGCTTCCAGGCGGAACGGAGCCCGACGCTCGTGACGCCGTGCGGCACATGCGGGCCGTCGATATACAGGTCGAGGCCGAGCGCGTCCCCGGCTTGCAGCGCTTCTTCCGGATGCCCGCTCGGGCCACCCAGCCGCCACAAGACCGGAGCTGCGTACAGCTGCAGCACATCGACCGCCACGTTCCATCCGTCGTAGGTCGTCACGACGGCCTTGTGAGCGAGGTCGAGCTCGTGCACCTGGTCGATCTCCCAGGCGAGCTGCGATGCGGCGATATCGTCGTGGCCCGTGAAGTCGTTGCCGACATAGTCGAACGGCTCGTTCTCCACCTGCCACGCGTAGAGCAAGGGCGAGTCGCGGTAGCGGGTGATGCTAGACACAAAGTACGTGCGATATTCCCGCGCCGACTGCGCGTCGCCGATGGAGGGCTGCTCACGCGGACCAGCCCATGGCGGCTGATGAAGCTCGGGATACAGGAAATTGCGGGCTCCGATCGCGAGCACGACACGGGTCGGGTCGGCCGCCGTCAGGTTGTGCTGGGCAACGATCTCGAGCAGCTCGTCGATCGAGCTGAAGTCGAGCTCGTCCGGGCTCGGCTGCACGGCGTCCCAATAGATGGGAAGGCGCACAAGGTCAGGCTGCGTTGCGCTCAGCAAACGGCGCAGGTCACTGCCTGGGTCACGACTCGCCAGCTCCGAGCCTTTCGGGCTGAAGCTGAAGCCGACCAGGGGCGGCGGAAACTGCGGTTGGGCCCACGTCTCGCTCCCAAGCACGCACGCGAGACCGACGAGGGCGATA
>VBGV01000128.1 GCA_005880755.1 Chloroflexota bacterium | reverse complement strand
GCGGACGCGCGCGGCTTTGAACTGCTCGCCTACCGCTCCCATCGAGCCTGCCATCACCGTGAAGTCGTACGCGATGACCCAGACCTGACGCCCCTCGATCTCGCCGTGACCTGTCACGACCCCGTCGGCGGGCGTGCCGTCCGGGTCGGCTTCCGCACCGCGCAGCGATTGCTGGCTTGCCAGCAGCCCGAGCTCGACGAATGTGCCCGGGTCGTACAGCAGCTCGAGGCGCTCGCGGACGGTCAGCTTGCCGCGCTGGTGCTGCTTGTCCACCTTCTCCGCGCCACCCATGGCGAGGTTCTTCTTGCGCCTGGCGTGGAGCTCTCCTACGAGTCTGCCGTAATCGTCACCCACGGCCCGAATTCTATTGGCCGACCAGGAGGTCTTCCCGATCGCGCCAGCGGTCGAGGAAGCGGTACATGTTGCGTTTCGAGAGCCGCTCTCGTTCACTGGGCTCCGTCGATTCCCACAGCCGGTGCTCGTGCTTGACGAGGGGCAGACCGGCCAGGGCGACGGCTCGACCGCCACCCGCGCGCAGCCGGAAGCTGAACTCGACGTCGGCCATGCGGTAGAAACGGAACCTCGTGTCGAACCCGCCTGCCGCGAGTGCATCAGCGCGGCGAAAAGCCAGGCAGTAGCCCTCGATCGCGTCGACGTCGGGACCTGGGCTGGAGTCGAATTCTTTGAGCGTGCCTTGGCCGCGCAGCCCGAACGGCCCCGCCACGGCGACGGTCGGGTCGGAGAGGGCATCGAGGAGCGGCGATACGACGTCCCCTTTCAGTTCGACGCCGGGGTCGAAGAGGATCACGTCCTTCCCGGCCGCGTCCTCGATGCCCGCATTGACCGCGGCTCCGAAACCGAGCGGTGGGTCGAGCGTGATGACGCGAAGGCGTTCCGCGGCGCGGTTCTTGAGCCAGCCCGCGATTCGGGGATCTTGCGAGTTGTCGACCAGGACTGCTTCGAAGTCAGCCTTGCAATGCGTGGAGGCGGAAAGCAGCCAGCGCTCGGCGTCCGGCTGCCAGCCATGGACGACCGCGAGCAGGGTGACGTCGCGCGGCGGAGCTTTCGGGTCAGCGCTGGGCGGGGCCTTGATCGCCTGCAGCTCGCTGCCGTCGGCGCTGTCCAGGACATCCCATCCGCCCGCGCGCAGCTGCTCGCGAATCGCATCCGCGGCCTCGAAATCACGGTCTCGCCGGCGCTCGATGCGCTGGTCGAGAAGCTCTTGGGCGGTCTGTCTATCCGTTCTTCTTGGCTTTGACCGCGGCGGTCAGCGCGGGCACGATCTTCAGCGCGTCACCGACGACCCCGAGGTCGGCCATCTTCATGATTGGCGCCTCGGCGTCCTTGTTGATCGCGATGATGATCTTCGACGTCTTCATCCCGACCGTGTGCTGCATCGCGCCCGAGATGCCGACCGCGATGTAGACACCTGGCCGCACCGACTTCCCCGTCTGCCCCACCTGCATCGAGTACGGCACCCAACCGGCGTCGACGACCGCCCGGCTTGCACCGACAGCACCTCCGAGCGCATTCGCCAGCTCTTCCAGGAGCGGGAAATTCTGCGGGCCGCCCATGCCACGGCCGCCGCTGATCACGACCCGCGCCTCCTCGAGCTTGACCTTCTCCGAGGCTTCGACCACGCGCTCGGCGATGTGCGCGCGCTTGGAACCGTCGCCAACTTTGACGTCGAGCTGCTTCACCTCGGCCGTGCCTCCCTTCGCGGAGGCCTCGAATGACTTGGGGCGGATCAGCACGATCGCGGGCTTGCCGTTGGCCTTCATCGAGGCGACCTTGGCCCCGCCGAAGTACGGCACCTTGGCCACGAACCCGCCGTCCTTGGCGACCACATCGCCGGCGTTGGAGATGAGACCCGCGCCGAGCCGCGCCGCCAGGCGGCCCGCCACCTCACGCGAGTCCGGCGTGAATGCGAACAGGATGAGGTCCGGCTTCTCCTTCTCATACAGCGACGCGAGCGCGTCCGTGGCCGGTTCGGCCACGTAGTCGTCAAAAGCGCTGTCCTCGCTGACATGGACGACTTTCGCGCCGTGCTTACCCAGCGTCGTCGCTGCGGTCTTGGCGCCGGCTCCGAGCGCCACCGCATAAACGTCGCCCAGGTCGCGCGCCTTCGTCATCAGCTCGAGGGATGTCGTCGCGACCTTGCCTTCGCTGAGCTCCGCGTAGACAAGGATGCTGGGCATCTAGAGGACCTTCGCAGCGGCGAGGACCTGGACGATCTTCTCGACCGCGGAGCCGTCGTCTTCGATCACTTCGCCCGCCTTGCGAGCCTCAGCCTCGACCACGCCCTCGATCGTCTCCGCGGGCTGTCCCTTCTCCACGCCTAGCTCGCTTGCGGCGACCTGTTTGATCTCCTTGGACCGCGCCGCCATGATGCCTTTCAGCGACGCATAGCGCGGCTCGGCGATCGCAGCGGTGACGGTGATTAGCGCGGGCGTCGACGCCTCGACGATCTGGTAACCATCGGCAGTCTGACGGTGCACCTTCACGGTCGAACCATCGACCTCAACCTTCTTGGCGAACGTCAGCTGCGGGAAGCCGAGCAGCTCCGCGAGCATCGGCGGCACCATGCCGGTGCTGCCGTCATACGACTCGGTGGCGCAGATCACCAGGTCGGGCTCCTCCTGCTTGATCGCCGCCGCGAGCACGCGGGCGGTGAGGAGCGCGTCTGCCCCGGCGAGGGAGGCGTCGGAGATGAGCACGCCGCGGTCGGCTCCCATCGAAAGGCCCTTGCGGATCGCGTCCTTGGCGCGGTCCGGACCCATCGAGACGAGGATCACCTCGCCTCCGTGCGCCTCCTTCAGCTGGAGGCCTTCTTCGATGCCGCACTCGTCGCCCGGATCGAGGACGACCTCCTTCTCGCGGGAAATGGTGCTGTCCGCCTCGAGGGTGAGGTTCGAGTTGGGATCTGGGACTTGCTTTACCGTGACGACGATCTTCAAGGCGTGTCGGTCAATTATCGCTGCGCCGAAAGAGCGACACGGAACCGCTCGAGGTCGGCGGGAGTGTTCAGGTTTTCGAACTGCGCCGGATCGAGGCCTTCCAACCACGTCACGTCCATGGACTCGACCACCTCGTGCGCCACGTAGTTGCCGGCGTCGAGCGCGCCCACGATCGTCGGCAGCGCCGTTTTGCGATAGGCGCCGCAGACAGGCTCGAACAATCCGTCGTGCCGAGGGATGGCCGCGTCGCAGCTGCGCGCGGCGGCAACCGCAACCTCCGCTACCGACGATGTGACGTAGGGCATATCGCAGGCGACGGCGAACAGCACCTCATGGCGCGCTGCCAGCAGGCCCGCCTCGAGACCGGCAAGCGGTCCCGCCGCCCGCTTACGGTCGAAGACCACGCGGTACGGCACCAGCTGCTCCATCTGTTCCGGCTCGCCGAAAGAGACCACCACCTCCGAGAACGCTGGAGCGAGCCGTTCCACCACGTAGCGCAGGAGCACGGTCTCCCCCACCTCGATCCACGGCTTGGGCCGGCCCATACGCCGGCTGTCCCCGCCCGCGAGCACGAGCAGCGTGGCTTCCATCACGATAAGTGTCCCCTGTGAAGGCAATCGACTTTCACGTCCACCTGCCGACACCCGACTGGCTCGACATCTCGATGAAGGGCTATGTGGAGGCCGCGGAGTCGTACTTCCGCTCGAAGGTGGCCCGGAAGACGATCGACGAGCTGGCGCAGGAATATGACGGGCTCGACATCGTGGCCGTGCTTCTCGCGTGGGACGCGGAGACCGCTACGGGCAGGCCCCGCGTACCCAATGACCTGGTCGCCGAGGCGTGCCGCGCCTACCCGAAGACCTTCATCGGCTTCGGCAGCGTCGATCCGTTGAAGGGCGACCGCGCGGTGTCTGAGCTGGATCGGATCGCAGAACTTGGATTGAAGGGCGTGAAGCTGCATCCCTCGCTCCAGGCTTTCGCGCCCAACGAGGAGCAGCACTGGCCCCTGTACGAGAAATGCCAGGAGCTCGGACTGATCGTGCTGTTCCACACGGGGACGAGCGGCATCGGAGCCGGTCAGCCCGGCGGGCAGGGCATCCGAATCGACTTTGCGCGGCCCATCTGGCTCGACGCCCCCGCCGCGGCGTTCCCCGACCTCAAGATCATCGCCGCGCATTTCGGCTATCCATGGCACCTCGAGCTCCTCGCGATGGCCCTGCACAAGACCAACATCTACATCGACATCTCAGGTTGGGCGCCGCGCTACATCCCAACTGAGGTCATGCGCGACATGAAGGGTCGGCTGCAAGACCAGTTCGTGTTCGGCAGCGACTATCCCTTCATCCAGCCCCAGCGGTGCCTCGACGAGCTGCAGGGCCTGGACATCCCCGCGCCGGTCCTCCAGAAGGTGCTGATCGGCAACGGCAAGCGGCTACTCGGGATTGCCTGACTTGTAAATCAGGACTTGACATGGTGGGGCGGCCCGCGAGATCGTGCAGGGATGGCCGCTCCCGCCGAGTTGCGTCGCAGGCTTCTCCTTGCGGAATCCGATGTCCTGCTCGAAGACGTCGAGATGCTTCGCCTCAACGACCAGAGCGAGGCGTCCCCGCGACTGCGCGAAGCCATCCGCGCCATGCAGATCCGGCTCGGCAGGAGAAATCCGCCACTGCCACCGGCGACGCTGGACGCCGCGCACGACCTTGTCTTCGCTGTGCAGCAGAGATTGATGGCCGCGAATCCCAGGAATCCCCGGCCGACCCGGCATATCGGTCGGCCCACCGGTCAGCCGGTGATCACGTTGATTCGCGAAGACCGGAAATGGAAGGTACTCGCCCTGCCTCCCCCGACCGCCAGCGGCCAGGACGACGACTGGATCGACCTCGTTGAGTCGACGGTGGAACGCGCGTGGGACCGGTGGTGCTATGCCCAGCAGCACGCGGTGCGGGCGGCCCGCGTGCGAACGAAGCCGCAGCTCGCGCTGGCCGTCGCCCAGGCCGCGTGGAACAACTACTGGCTGCTGCTCCAGGACGCCGAGCGGATCAAGGAACGGCTCAGCGTCGGGCGCGGGCGGCTTGCTGGAGGAACTTTCGCAGCTCTTCGGACCTGATCGGTGCGTCGGACGCGCGGACGCGGGCGGCGAACAGGTGGAGGAACCGGCGGAGCCCGACGTCGTCGAGCATCGTCGCCGCCTCGATGATCTCCGCCGCGGCCTCGTGGTGCGTCGGTTCCAGGACCTTGCTCAGGCTCTCGGCGAAGTCGTCAGGCAGCTCGCGCACGGTCATCTGGTGACAATTACAACTTAGTGCAGCCTGTGGTCATCGGCGACGTGATCTGGGAACCGAGCCCGGAAGTGATCGAGCGAAGCCGCCTCAAGCGGTTCATGGACCGTCACGGCATCGAGACGTTCGACGAGCTGTTGAGGCGGGCGGACGACGACATCGAGTGGTTCTGGGACGCCGCCGTCAAGGACATCGACATCGCTTTCTACCGCGAGTACGACAAGGTCGTCGATCTCTCGCAGGGGAAGCCTTGGGCGAAATGGTGGGTCGGCGCGCGCATGAACATCGTCCAGAGCTGCCTCGACCGCCACCGGGACGGCGCGTTCGGCGACAAGACCGCGATCATCTGGGAGGGCGAGCCTGGCGACGTGCGCACGGTGAGCTACAGCGAGCTCGATCGCCAGGTCTCGCGGCTCGCGGGCGCGCTGCGCAAGCTCGGTGTCAGGCAGGGCGACAGGATTGGGATCTTCATGCCCATGTGCCCCGAGGTCGCCGTGTCCGTGCTCGCCGCGGCGAAGATCGGCGCGGTCATCATCCCGCTGTTTTCGGGATACGGTCCCGAGGCCATCGCAACTCGCTTGCGGGACGGCGAGGCCAAAGTCCTGATCTGCGCCGACGGTTTCTACCGCCGGGGCCAGGTGGTGGCGATGAAGGAGACGGCCGACCGCGCCCTGGTCAGCTGCCCGACGGTGAAGAAGGTCATCGTCCACCGGCGCGTGGTCCGCGAGATCCCATGGACGCATGGCCGCGACCAGGTGTGGGAGGTGCTGCTCGAAGACGAGCCCGATCATGCGCCCACGCAGGAGCTCGACCCCGAGGATCCGCTGATGATCATCTACACGTCGGGCACGACCGGCAAACCTAAGGGCACTCTGCACGTGCACGGCGGCTTTCCGGTGAAGACGGCGCAGGACATGGCGCACTGCTTCGACATCGGCCCTGACGACGTCGTGTTCTGGTACACGGACATCGGCTGGATGATGGGCCCCTGGCTCATCTTCGGCACCCTCGTGCTCGGCGCGACGATGGTCCTGTACGAAGGCACGCCGGACTATCCCTCGGCCGACCGGCTGTGGCGTATGGTCGACCACCACAAAGCGACGGTGCTCGGTGTGTCGCCGACGCTGGTGCGCGGCCTGATGACTCACGGCGACGAGG
>VBGV01000127.1 GCA_005880755.1 Chloroflexota bacterium | reverse complement strand
TGTCAGGACCCGACATCAAGACCTTGGCCCGGGTGCGCAAGATGACCCGATTCGAGCTGCAGTATTCAGGAGGCGTGGCTTCGGTCGACGACCTACGCCAGGTGGCCGCGGCCGGCGCCGAAGCGGTCATCCTCGGCAAGGCGCTCTACGAGGGAAAGATCACGCTGGAGCAAGCGCAGGAGGCGTGAGGCGGATCGGGCTGATCGCGATGGCGATCGTGCTGATCGCTTGCGGCGGCCGTGAATCGGCCGACGACCAAGGCCTGCATCAGGACATCCAGAACAACACCAGCGGCGCGGAGGTCACGTTCGACGGGACCGTCCTGAACGACCCGGTGCAGAGCGGCGACCACGAGCGATTCCAGGTCAAGACAACCACCGGCGAGATCCTCGAGGTCGACCACAACACGAGCCTCGCCCAAGCCGTTCCCATCCACAAAGGGGACGGCGTCGTCATCCACGGCCAGCTCTACATCGATCCCGGGCCGCGCTACGGAGTGCACTGCACGCACGCGCAGACATCGGGCGGCTGCCCGAATCCGGGCTGGATCGAGTACAACAACACTTATTACGAATGAAGGCGCGGAATGAATCCGGCCTGCGGGCAACCTCTGTAATTACCTTGTAGGAGTATCGAAGGTTGAGTCCGAGACGACGAATCCGCACCTCGCCGTCCAGCTTCATGAGCAATCTCGCGGCCGGGCGGTACGGCCCGCTCGCAAGGGTGCGCGTGATCGTCACCAACATCGGAAGAAAAAGAGGCGGACGTGGCTGCTGCGGCAACTACGGCGAGCCCGGCTGTTGAATGACGAAAGACGAGGCCCGTGCGGCCGGTTTGATCAAGTAGGAGGAGCAGCTGCTTGATGCACGCGGTGGTTTTCGAAAGCAATGGTGGACCCGAGGTCCTCGACTACAAGGAGGTGCCGGATCCGGCGCCGCGCGACGGCCAGGTCCTGGTCGACGTCGAAGCGGTGGGCCTCAACTTTCGAGACGTCTATGAGCGCGAGGGACTGGACTACGGCCAGAAGCCGCCGGCAATCGTGGGCGTCGAGGGTGCCGGCATCGTGATGCAAACGGGGCAACGGGTGGCGTGGATCGACGTGCCACACACCTATGCAGAACGTGTCGCGGCCGACCCGGCCAAGCTCGTCCCCATCCCCGACGGAATCTCGTCCGAGATCGCGGCGGCTGTTCTGCTCCAGGGCATCACCGCCCACTACCTCGCGTTCGACTCGTATCCGATCCAAGAAAGCGATTGGGTGATCGTCCACGCGGCCGCCGGCGGAGTCGGGCTGTTGCTGACGCAGATGGCAAAACTACGCGGCGCTCACGTCATCGGAACGACGTCGACAGAAGAGAAGGCCGCGCTCGCTCGGGACGCGGGGGCCGACGAAGTGCATCGATACGAAGGCTTTGCGGACCGGGCCCGCCAGATGACGGGCGACGCGGGCGTGGCGGCCGTCTACGACGGCGTCGGCAAGACCACCTTCTATGAAGGCCTCAAAGCCATCCGGCCGTTCGGCAAGATGATCCTGTACGGCGCGGCGAGCGGCCAGCCCGACCCCCTCCCTGTTGCACTGCTGGCCAAGCACGGCTCTCTCTACGTGCAGCGACCCACCATCAAGACGTACACGCGCACGCCGGAGCTTCTCCGCGAACGCGCGCGCCGCCTCTTCGACCTGGTCGAGCATGGCAAGCTCGAGGTGCGGATTGGAGCGCGCTACCCGCTGGCCCAGGCGCGGCAGGCCCACGTCGACCTGCAGGCCCGCAAGACCACCGGAAAAATCCTTCTGATCCCCTAGGACTTGCGCCGCGCCGCTTTGCGGGTCACCACCAAGACCGTGGCCTGGGCGACGGGCCGGACGACGATCTCGTCGATGTCCACGTGTGGGGGCCGCGTCACAGCGAACACCACGCAGTCCGCGATATCTTCCGCGGTCAGCGGCTTGAGTCCCTCATAGACGGCTTTGGCCGCCTTGCGGTCGCCGTGGAAGCGGACGATGCTGAACTCCGTCTCGACGAGCCCCGGTGCGATCTCGGTGATGCGGATCGGCTCCCCGTTCAGCTCGAGCCGGAGCGTCTTGGTGATCGCGCGCACCGCGTGCTTTGCCGCTGTGTAGCCGCCACCGCCCTTGTAAGTCTCGAATCCGGCGATCGATCCGATGTTGACGACGTGACCATGCTTCGCCTTACGCAGAAGCGGCAGGCACGCGCGTGTCATCCACATCAGGCCCAGGACGTTGGTCTTCCACATGGTGATCCACTCGTCGTCGATCGCCTTCTCGATCGGGTTGAGCCCGACGGCGCCGCCGGCGTTGTTGACCAGCACGTCGATGCGCCCGAATCGCTTCCCTACCTCGCGGACGAAATCCTTGATGCTTCGCCCATCCGTGACGTCGAGCGGCAGGGCCACTCCTTCCTCGCCCGCCACGCGCTCCAGGCGCTCCACGCGACGTGCCCCGACCACGACCTGGTAGCCATGCCGGCCAAGCGCGATCGCGGTCGCGGCGCCGATTCCCGAGGAAGCTCCCGTGATGACTGCGACTTGAGTCACGTTCTTTGCCCCTGATGTCATACCGCCGCCCAACGGACGCCGACCAAGCGTAACCTAGGCAAGAATGCTGGACGGGGTGGTTGCAGCGATCGTCGTCCTGCTCGTCGGCGCGGGCGTTCTCATCATTCTCGGCCCGCGCAACGTGGTCCGACGGATCGCCTCGCTGCGCCGGCCCAACAAGATCGCGGCCCTGTTCGAGCCGCGACGGCCACGAGAGGTCATGCCGTCGGCGCTCAACCCGAAGACGCAGCGCGTGCTCGTCGCCGCCGCGCGCCTGGCGACCTGGATGCGTGGGCATGGCCACGAGGAGGTGGCGCGCGAGATTCGCAACGCGGCCGCCCGGATGACCGGCAACGAGCCGGCCGGCCTGTACGCCCTGCAGACAACCCTCCGCCGGATCAGGGTCGTCAACATCTCGGACAGCCCGTCCCAGGAGCGGCTGAAGGCGCTCGTCGCCGAGCTTCGTATCGCGGTTCAAGATCGATTCGAGCAGCTGGAGCTGCTTCCGTTCCGCCGACCCTAATCCCCTGAAGACCGAGCGCCGGCGGGTCAGCTCCGGGTCGCCCTTCGAAAAGACGATCGGCTTCTGCCGCGCCATTCGCATCGGCGAGCGGGTCGTTGTGTCGGGCACGGCGCCTGTCTGGCCCGACGGGTCGGTGGACCCGGATCCGTACATCCAGGCCAGACGGTGCTTCGAGATCATCGTCACCGCTCTCGGCGAAGCCGGAGCCACCGTGGACGACGTCGTTCGCACGCGCATGTTCGTGACCGACGCCGCTTACGGTGACGCCGTCGGCCGGGCGCACGGCGAAGTGATGAGCGGGGCCCGGCCCGCGGCGACCATGGTCGTGGTCAAAGGTCTTCTCGACGAACGATGGAAGGTCGAGATCGAGGCGGAAGCGGTTACTTCTTAGGTTTCGGACCCTTGCCGGACTCGACGTACCTCTTCAGCGACTGCATGTTCCTGCGGATGCCTTCTGCGTATTGCGGTCCCAGCAGACCGCCCGCGAAACGCAGCAACCCGGTCAGCTCGTAGTCCATCTCGTAGACCAGCCGGGTCGATCCGTCGTCGAGGTGTTTGTACGTGTACGACCATGTCCCCTTCAGCGGACCTTTGATGAAGGCGCCGGCGCACTTCTTCGGCTTGGTGTAGGTCGCCTGCTCGACCTCGAGCCTCTCCTTGTGACCGGCGATGTCGAGGTGATATCGATATCGCGTTCCCTTTCCCGGCGGCCCGTCGTCGAGCTTCTCCACCTTCTCGAGGTTGGACGTCCATTTCGGCGCGTTCGTCACATCCTCCGCCACCACCGCCCACACGCGCTCCGGCGGCGCCTTGATCTCGACCAGCTCTCGGATCTTGGCCACGGTGCGATCATCGCATCTGGTGTCTCTCGAGACCGCGCCGCCGGCACGCATGCTCGGCGCGCTTCGTCATCGCAACTACCGGCTCTTCCTCGCCGGCCAGATCGTCTCGACGGTCGGCACGTGGATGCAGACCGTGGCCCTTCCGTGGCTCGCGCTGCAGCTGACGCACAACGGATTTCTCGTCGGGCTCGTCCTGGCGGCGCAGTTCCTGCCCGTCCTGATCGGCAGCCCATTTGCCGGTGTGATCGCCGACCGCTTCCGAAAACGAAACGTGTTGCTTCTCACGCAAACAGCCTTCGTCGTGCCTCCGTTCGCTCTCTTTGCGATGAGCGCAACGGGGCACGCCCAATACTGGATTCTGATCATCGCCGCCCTGACGACCGGCACGATCAACGCCATCGACGTCCCCACGCGGCAAGCCTTCCAGGTCGAGATGGTGGGCAAGCAGGACTTGATGAACGCGATCGCGCTCAACTCCTCGGTCTTCAACGCCTCCGCGGTCATCGGTCCGTCGATCGCGGGCTTGCTCATCGCGACTGTCGGCGTGCCTGTCTGCTTCTTCCTCAACTCGATCAGCTATGTCGCCGCGATCGCGGCCCTGCTGTCGATGCGAGACCTGCCCGCGGAGGTGCCGCAACGGGAGGAACAGCCCCTCCTGGTTCGGCTCGCCCAGGGGCTGGCGTACGCGCGGAGCGAGCCTGTCGTCGGCATGCTGCTCATTGCGGTGGCGGTCTTCTCGCTCTTCGCCATGAACCGCACCACCCTGATGCCGCTGTTCGCAGACCAGGTGCTCCACGTCGGCGCGCATGGATTCGGCTTTCTCCTGGCGTCGATGGGGCTGGGTTCCCTCACGGGGGCACTGACACTCGCCTTCTTCCCGCGTTTCGGCGTTGACCCGCAACGCCAGCTGTGGATGGCGGCGATCTGGGTCGCTGCGCTGCTCGAGTTCTCCCTCTCGCGCGTGTTTGTGATCTCGCTGGTCACTCTCTTCGTGGCCGGCTACTGCCAGATCTCATTCATCGCGGCCGCCAACAGCCGCATCCAGACCATCACGCCAGACCACCTCCGCGGCCGCGTGATGGCGCTCTACGCAGAGGCGTTGATCGGCGTGGGGCCCGTTGGCGCCACCCAGGCAGGCGCGCTGGCCGCGCTGTTGGGAGCGCCGTGGGCGATGGCGATCGGCGCAACGGTGGCCGGCGCGGTCGTGCTCGCGATCCGGCTACTGACTCCCCAGGTGTTCGGTCAGCCCAGCCAGACCTCAAGCACTGCCGCCACGGCCAGCGCCGGTACGAGCCAGCCCAGCGCCCGGACATAGTCGGCTAGCGCGGCCAGCACCCGAGCGGTCCAGCCGCCCCGGGCGTCCATGTGCATGGCGGTGGCGCCGACCTGTATCGCCAGCCCACCGGCGATGATCGCGGCCGGAATCTCCACGAAGCCGTTCGGCACGATCCCGGACAGGGCGATGGTCCACGAGGACAGGGCGGCGGCAAACCCCAGCAAGAACCCTGGCGCGAACGTGAGGAGGAACCCGCTCAGTCCCAACGTGAGCACCGCGAGCAGGGCCACGAGGAGGAAAGCCAGGAGGTTGTGCGCGAAGATCGCCATCGCCTCCTCGACCGCCCCGCCTCCCCCCGCCGAGCGCACGAGACTCGACAGGACGGGTCGCACCACGGCCGGCGGGATGGCGCTGCTCGAACCGGCCACGAACCCGGCCAGCGCGCCGATCGGGAACCCGGCCGCCGCGATGAGCATCGGGATGCGCCGCATCCATAAAAGCCGCAGAAAAGCCGGACGCCGGCCGAAGCTCGCGCGCACGACGCCCATCGCGCGCCGTATTGGATGCCCCAGCCCAGCGTCCCGCGCCAGGAGGGCCTCGCGCGAGAAGCCGTTGAAGCCCATCCGCAGCAGGACGATCGCGACCACGATCATCAGCAGCGCGAAGCACCACAAGAACTCGGCGCGGCCGAGCAGGATGAGGGCTGCCTCGACCTGGAGGACGACCGACATCGGCAGGATGATGAAGGAGGCCATGACGTTGGCCGCGCGCATGGTGCGGGCGTTGAGGCTGATGATCACCGCGCCGGCCACCATCGCGGCGACCTGGCAGATCGTCGACAGCGCCAGGGCGAGCAGGATACCGAGGGGAAAATAGCCGAGGCCCGGAAAAGCGACGAGGCAGTAGACGATCAGGCCGCCGTAACAGAGCGTGAGCGAGACGGTGAGCACCGCCACCACCTTGCCCGCATAGATCTCCGCTTCGCGAAGAGGAGTCGAAAGCAGCACCTCGAGCGTCGTGCGTTCGCGCTCGCCGACAAACGACTCCAGGGCGAGCACCAACGAGAAGCTGGCCGGGATGAAGACAACGAAAAAGGCGCCGACCAACGAGAGCCGGTCCACGACCGCTGTGCCGCCGCCGAATGCCGCGAGAGCGCGGACGCCCGACCCCGCGCCGATGGGGATCGCAAGCGTGAGCCCGACCATTGCCAGAATGAGACGGAGCTCGCTCACGGCGTCACGCAGGTCGCGCACGGCGACCAGCGCGGCTTTACGCCGTTCTAACTTCGGCCAGATCACGATGGTTGTCCACAATCGCGAGGTAGATGTCCTGCAGTGTCGGCAGCTCGCGCACCTCTTGGCGCATCTTCAAACCGGAGCGGCGGCGCAGCTCGACCAGGTTGCCGATCGCAAGCGCGCGGCCGGCGGACATGATCCCGATGTCTCCAGCAAGGTGC
>VBGV01000126.1:438-7441 GCA_005880755.1 Chloroflexota bacterium | reverse complement strand
CACCGATGGAGACACTGCCCTGGCGAAATTTCCGGTTAGTCCGGACGAAGCGACTTGACGACCGAAGCAACCCCCGGATAGTCCGGACTATCCGTGGGTGTCGCCTAGCGGTTCAGCCTCTGCCCGCACTCCACACAAAAGCTGTGTCTGCCCAGATTGTGATGTCCGCACGAGGCGCACACCAGGCGCCGCGGCGGATCGGCCTGCAACCAGCGCTCGTTCTCGCGCCGGTACCAGATGCCGTCCTCCGGTCCGAGCATCCATCGCCGGCCTTCGCTGTCGAGCACCGCCAGGTCGCGCACGGCGACGCGATACGAGCGCGGCTGGAGATTTCCGGTGCGCCGCTCCTCGACCAGGAACTTGTATCGGATCTCTGCTTCCGCGAATGGATCGACCGCCACGCAGGAGAGTATGCAGCCCGCGAAAGCGTAGAATCCATTCGGCTCAAGGGCCCGCAGCATGCGTCGCACCACCTCCCGAAGCTCAGCTCGAACTGGCGCCCGTCGCGCTTCCTCCTCCCGTTCCAAACGGAGCAAGCGCGCCGCGCGGCCGCGCCTGACCTCGCGTCAGGTGCGGGAGATCCTCGGCGTGCTGCTGATGCTCGCCGCCCTGCTGGGTTTGCTCGCCATCGCCAGCCACGCGGGCTCGATCCTCGCCGGAATTCGGGACGGTCTGATGTTCGCCTTTGGCAGCGCGTGGTTCGTGCCGGTGTCGGCCGCGATCGCACTCAGCGCGTACTTGCTCTGGCCGAAGGCAAGACCGCGCGGCGTGGATGTGGTCGCGGGTGCGGTCGCCGCAGTCTCCCTGATCGGACTGTTCGGTCTCGCCGGCAATGCGGGCGGCGCGGTTGGATCCGGCATCGATGCGAGCCTCACGGGCCTCGTCACGAGTGTTGGCGCGTGGGCTTTGCTCGTCGCGGGCCTCGTCATCGGATTGATCGTGACCATCCACTTCAGCCCTGGCGCCCTGCTCGTCACCGCGGTCGGCGCCCTGCGCGCTGCGAATGCTGAGCGCGCGCGGCTCCGCGACCTGGTCGCCGCGCCGACCGGGGAGAAAGCCAGACCGGTCAAGTCGGCGTCCGCATCGTCCGATCTCCTGACGCGCTCGGCCGCCAGCTTCGCCACCGCGCCGGCCGCTCCCGAGCAAGCGAACGTGTGGGACGTCGACGAGCCTGAAGAACGCCTGGAGAAGAAGCCGGAGGCGGAGCCGGTGGCGCTCAACGGCGAGGCACCTCGTGGATTACCCGCGTCTGCACCCGCGGCCGTCCTGCGTGTGGTGGCCGAACCCGATGACGACCTGCCCGAGATCGACTGGAAGCTTCCTTCGATCGCGCTGCTCGACACTGTGACAGCACGCCGCGAGCGAATGGCGGACGAGATCAAACGCAACGTCAGGATCATCGAAAGCACGCTGCAGACCTTCGGCGTCGAGTGCAAAGTCGTCGGCGTCAACCCCGGCCCCGCCGTCACCCAGTACGAGCTACAGCCGGGTCCCGGCGTGCAGGTGAAGCGCATCACCGCGCTGCAGAACGACCTGTCGCTCGCGCTGGCGGCCGCGCCGCTGCGCATCGAGGCGCCGATCCCCGGCAAGTCGGCCGTCGGGATCGAGGTGCCGAACAAGTCGGCGAGCCTCGTGACGATCCGAGAGGTGATCGAGACGGCAGCGTTTCGCGAAGGCACCAACAAGCTCGCGCTCGGGCTGGGCAACGACGTGTCGGGCCAGTCGATCGTGGCCGACCTGACGCGGATGCCGCACCTGCTGATCGCCGGGGCCACCGGACAGGGCAAGAGCGTGTGCATCAACGCGCTGATCACGAGCCTCCTGTTCCAGGTCACGCCGGACAAGATGCGCATGCTGCTGATCGACCCCAAACGTGTCGAGCTCACCGGCTACAACGGGCTTCCGCACCTGGCGCTGCCGGTCCTGGTCGAGTCGCACCAGGCCGCGGCCGCGCTGCGCTGGGCCGTGGCCGAGATGGACCGCCGCTACAAGCTCTTCTCGGCCGAAGGAGTGCGCAACATCGCGGCCTACAACGAGAAGGCCACGCAGAAGCTGGCGCGACCGCTCCCGTACGTGGTGATCGTGATCGACGAGCTGGCTGACCTGATGATGGTCGCGGCGGGCGAGATCGAAGAGCTCATCTGCCGCATCGCGCAGCTTGCGCGCGCCGTCGGCATCCACCTGATCATCGCCACCCAGCGACCATCGACCGACATCATCACCGGGCTGATCAAAGCCAACATCCCGTCCCGCATCGCATTCGCAGTCGGTTCGCAGGTCGACAGCCGCGTCATCCTCGACACCGGTGGGGCAGAGAAGCTCCTGGGGCGTGGCGACATGCTGTATCAGCCGGTCGATGCGGGCAAGCCGACGCGCATCCAGGGGGCTTTCGTCAGCGATCCCGAAGTCGAAGGCGTGGTCAACTTCTGGAAGTCGCAGGGCGGACCGCGCTACATGGAGGAGATCCTCGAAGAGGGCGCGGTCTCCGAGTGGGATGGCCAGAAGAGGGAGGAGCGCAAGCTCGACCCGCTGTTCGCGCGTTCCGCACGTGCGGTCGCCGCGGAAGGCGCTGCGTCCGTTTCACTGGTCCAGCGCAAGTTCAACGTCGGCTACTCGCGCGCGGGCCGCATCGTCGACCAGCTCGCCGAGCACCGCGTGATCGGCGGCTACCAGGGCTCCAAGTCGCGCGAAGTTTTGATGACGCTTCCGGACGTAGATGATTTGCTGGAGCGTCTCGGTATCGAATGAGGCAGGGTCCCGGCCGCGGATCCTCGACGGATCTTCGGCGGCCATGCGGCCCATCTCCGTTGTTGCGGCCTCCGCTCCTCGCTTACGCATGACCAGATGCGCTCGCTCCGGTGCTCGGCCGCGCCTAGGATCTGGGCCACCTGTCCACCGAATCTCTCGCCGAGGCCCGCGCCCGTGACCCTGGGTGACGCTCTCGCTGCGAAGCGCGGCGAGCGTGGCCTCTCGATCGACCAGGTTTCGGCTTCGACCCGGATCAGACGGGAGCATCTCCGAGCGCTGGAGGCCGAGGATTTCAGCCACTTTTCCGCCCCCGTGTACGCGAAGGGCTACCTGAGGACATACGCGACCTATCTCGGACTCGACGCCGACGACCTCAGCCGCCAGATGCCCGCGGCGTGGGACATGCCAAGCCTCGCCCTTGGCCTGGACAAACGCGAGCGGAGGCCTCGCGCGGTTCTCACGACACCTGCGGTCGCCGCGGCTGGTCTGGTGCTGCTCGCCGGCATGTTCGGGGGTTACGCGTGGCGTCAGGTCGTTGCAGACCAACGCTCAACGGCGGCGATCTCGTCGCCACCAGCCGTGACTGCAGCGGCGGCGACCGCCGTCGCGCCGCCTGCGATCCAGGCGCGTCCGATCGTCGTTGGAGTGCGGGTGACCGACGTGGTCTGGATCAACGCGGTGGTCGACGGCAACCCGCAGTACGGGGATTTGGGTCGCACCCTGCCGGCCGGTTCGGTCGTCTACTTCACAGGGCTTGACGTGAAGATCACGAGCGGCAAGGCGTCGGCGACCTTCATCACGATCGACGGGCGCAACCTCGGGCCGATGGGGGCCGGCGTGGCAACGCGGGAGTTCTCGTCGCAAACTTCTCCCTAGGAAGCGGCCTGTGAACATCCCGAACGCCCTGACCGTCAGCCGGTTGGTCGCCATCCCGCTGCTGATGGCGCTCCTTCTCTTGCGCTTTCCCGGCCACGACCAGGTCGCGGCCGCGCTGTTCATAGCGTTCTCGCTGACCGACACCGTCGACGGGCAGCTGGCGCGCCACAGCGGGACCGTGAGCGACCTCGGAAAGTTCCTCGACCCGCTCGCGGACAAGCTCTTCGTGCTCGCCGTGCTGATCGTCCTGGTGCAGGAAGGCCTGGTCGCGGCCTGGATCGTGGTGGTGATCTTTTCGCGCGAGCTGATCATCACCATCCTGCGCTCGGTGGGCGCGAGCCAAGGGCGGGTCATCGCCGCAGCCCCGCTCGGCAAGACGAAAACCGTGACCCAGATGGCCGCGGTGACGCTGCTCATCCTGCAGCGGCCGTATCCGGTCCTGGTCCCGATCGCGGACATCGCCGTCGCGGCGGCGGTCGTCTTCACGCTGGGGAGTGGGCTCGACTACCTCTGGCGTTTTCGCCACCTACTGGTCCCAGTCGATACATCGCGGATCCGCCTCGGGCCTAGCGGCGGCGCGCCAGAGCCGTCGCTGGCCGGCGAGCTGAGCGACGCTCTGCGCAAAGGCGGCTTGACCGTTGCCGTGGCCGAGTCGTCCACGGGGGGGATGGTGGGCTCGTTGATCACTGAGCAGCCGGGCAGCTCGTCGTATTTCGTAGGCGGCGTGATCGCTTACTCGAATCAGGTCAAGGAGCGTGAGCTGGACGTCTCACGTCAGCTGCTGGACAGCGTTGGCGCGGTGAGCCGGGAGGTCGCGGAAGCGATGGCCTGCGGCGTCCGCGAGCGTTTCGGCACGAGCCTGGCGGTCGCCGTGACCGGTATCGCCGGACCCGACGCCGACGGATCGACCAAGCCCGTCGGGCTCACCTACATCGCCGTCGCCTCCGAGACTCGTACCTCGTCGCGCGAGTTCAAGTTCGACGGCGACCGCGCCTCCAACCGGCGGCAGGCCGCGAACGAGGCTCTGCGGATGCTGATCGCCGAGGTCCGTAGCGTCCGGCAGGTGGCCTCTTGACCTCCAAACGCATGTTCGCTAGACTCTCCCAACTTGGCCTGTAAAGAGCGTTGAGTCCCAACCCTCGACGTAGAACACTCGCCGCAACGACCTAGGAGGATTCACTGCAAGTGGAAAGAGACAAAGACAAAGACAAAGACAAAGACAAGGACAGGGAACGCGATAAGGCCCTCGAGGAGAAAGGCAGAGCCCTCGATTCGGCCATGTCCCAGATCACGAAAAGCTATGGCAAGGGCGCGATCATGAAGCTCGGGGAGCACTTTGCGCAGCGCAGCGAGGTAACCGCCATTTCCACCGGTGCGCTGCCCCTGGACCTGGCGCTCGGAGTGGGGGGTATCCCGCGCGGCAGGGTGACCGAGATCTACGGTCCTGAGTCGGCCGGCAAGACCACTCTTGCCCTGCATGTCATCGCGGAGGCGCAGAAGGTGGGCGGCGTCGCGGCGTTCGTCGATGCTGAGCATGCCCTCGACCCGCTCTACGCGTCGCGGATCGGCGTCAAGATCGACGACCTCTTGATCAGCCAACCGGACACCGGCGAGCAGGCGCTGGAGATCGTCGAGGTGCTCGTCCGCTCCAACGCCGTCGACGTGATCGTCATCGACTCGGTGGCGGCCCTGGTGCCGAAGGCAGAGATCGAGGGCGAGATGGGCGACTCACACATGGGCCTCCAGGCGCGCCTTATGTCCCAGGCATTGCGCAAGCTCACCGCGGCGATCTCCAAGTCGAACTGCGCCGTGATCTTCCTCAACCAGCTGCGCGAGAAGGTCGGGATCATGTTCGGCAACCCCGAGACGCAACCCGGGGGGCGGGCGCTGAAGTTCTACTCCTCCGTGCGCCTCGACATCCGCAAGGTCGAGGTCATCAAGAACGGTCTCGACTCGATTGGAAACAGGGTGAAAGTCAAAGTTGTCAAGAACAAGGTGGCGCCGCCGTTCCGGTCCGCCGAGTTCGACATCCTCTTCAACGAAGGAATCTCGCACGAGGGAGCGTTGATCGACGCCGCAGTCGAGTACGGGATCTTCGAGAAGAGCGGCACATGGATGTCGTTCGGGGACCAGCGTCTCGGTCAGGGTCGCGACAACGTCCGGAACTACCTGCGCGAGAATCCGACCCTGTCCGCCGAGATCGAGTCGAAGGTGCGCGCGAAGGCGGCCGAGGCGGCCGCACCGATGCGGACCGCGGCACCGGTCAGGTCCCCGGCTGTTGCCGCGGAAGAGCTCTAAGAAGCCGTTAGCGGGAGCCCTGGCGACGGGGCTCCGGCTCCTCGCCCAACGCAGCCACTCGAGGTATGAGCTTCGCCGCAAGCTCGGGCGCCGGGGCTTCGACGAGGACGAGGTCGAGTCGGCCGTCGCCAAGCTTGTTCGGCTGCGTTACCTCGACGACCGGCAGTTTGCCGAAGGGCATGTCAGGCGGCGATCCGCCACGCGCGGCCCGCTGGCCCTGTCGGCCGAGCTTGCCGCACGCGGCGTGGACCGGGACTCGGCCGACCGTGCCGTGGCGGCCATCGACGTCGAGGCCCAGGTGGCCGCCGCCACGCGCCTGGTCGAGCGCCTGGCAGGCCGGAAGTCGTTCGCAGGCTACCGGGAGTTGCTGGACTCGGTCGGATCGAAGCTGGTCCGCCGTGGATTCGCGCCCGGGGTCGTTCGGGCCGCGTGCAGTGCGGTCTGGGACGGGACGGCCAGTACCTCGGAAGCCTAGAATTTGGTGCACGCGGGCCCGTTTTGAGGCCCGCAAGTCATCGAGCCAACCCCAGGCGGGGCCCTGCGGGCCCAGCCGTGGTCACGCACTTTGACAATCGAATTAACGAGGTGCATATCACATGCCTGTCAACGAATTCGTCTTGCTATTGGCGGTGGCGGTGGTGGCCCTCGCCGGCGGGATCGGACTGGCCTACGTGCTCTTCCGTCGCCGGCAGAGCGATGGGAGTCCTCTCCTGGAGCTCAAGGCCCAGCAGACCCTGGCCGAGGCCGAAACCCAGGCCAAGGAGAAGCTGCTGGAGGCCAAAGAGGAAGCCGTCAAGATCCGCACCGCCGCCGAACAGGAGGCCCGCGAGTACCGGGCTCAATCGCAGCAGATCGAAAAGCGTCTTCTCCAGAAAGAGGAAAACCTCGACCGCAAAGGCGAGGACCTCGACCGTCGCGAACGCGACCTGTCCAACCAGCAGAAGGCGCAGGACGATATCAAGGCCCAGCTCGAGGAGAGCTATCGCCAGCAGGAGAGGGAGCTCCAGCGCATCGCCAACATGACGCGCCAGGAAGCTCAGGGCATCCTGATGGCCCAGGTGGAGCAGGACCTGCGCAACGA
>VBGV01000126.1:0-250 GCA_005880755.1 Chloroflexota bacterium | reverse complement strand
GTCCGCCGCGAGGTGGCCAGGGTCGCGCTCAACAAGCTCATCGTGGATGGACGCATCCATCCGGCGCGCATCGAAGAGATCGTCGCCAAGTCCCGCCAAGAGGTCCTGCAAAGGGTCAAGGAGGAGGGTGAGGCGGCCGTCCTGGAGGTCGGCCTGCAGGGCCTTCACCCTGAGGTCGTTCGCCACCTCGGAATCCTGCGCTTCCGCACCAGCTACGGGCAGCAGGTGCTGAACCATTCCAAAGAAGTCG
>VBGV01000125.1 GCA_005880755.1 Chloroflexota bacterium | reverse complement strand
CCTCGCAGAGCAGCTGTGACCCGTCGGCCCAAGCTCGGTCATCCCCGTGTGGTCGAACGACACGGCCGACCACGCGGCCTCGATCGCGTCCCGCGTGGAGGGAATGCTCGCTCCGGGCTCCCCCGCATGAATCGTGACGCGAATCCCCGACCGCGCAAGATCGACTCCGCCATCACGAGCGACTTCCGCCAGCCGAAGCGCGTACGTCGGCGTTGAAAGGAGGACCGTCGCGCCCAGGTCGAGGATGGTGTGCACGCGCTGCTCGCTCGTCATCGCGCCGCCTGAGATGCACAGACAGCCCAGGCGCTCCGCGCCGCTGAATGCGGACCAGAACCCCAGGAACGGACCGAACGAGAACGCGCAGAAGACGCGGTCGTCGCCCGTCACGCCCGCGGCGCGATAGACGTGCTGGGCCCAGATCCGCGCGCACCACTCCCACGAGCCGGCGGTGTCCAGCCAGTGCAGCGGATGGCCGCCGCTCGAGCCTGAGGTCTGATGGAGGCGCACGTAATGGTCGAGCGGATAGGTGAGGTTGGTGCCGAAAGGCGGCGCGCTGGCCTGGTCGGCCATGAGCTGGGACTTCGTGGTCAGAGGCAGCCGCTCGAAGTCGTCCCAGCCTCGCACGTCGTGCAAGCGCGCCCGCCAGAACGCATTCGTCGCCAGCACGTCGGGCAATCCCGCGCGCAGCTTCGCGAGCTGCATCGCGCGGAGCTGGTCGTGACTAATCTCTGACCGCTCGGTCTCCGATCTCAAGCGCCCCATCAAGGATCTCGAAGCCTTCGTCGAGCTCGGCCTCGGTGATGCACAGCGGCGGGTTGGTCATGATCGTGTTCCAGCGCACGAACGTGTGCATTCCCGCATCGAGCAGGGCCTGCGCGATCGCCTTCATCTCCGGTGACGTGCCGTTGAACGGCGCCAGCGGCTCCAGCGTCTGCCGGTCGCGCACCAGCTCGAGGCATCCGAACAGACCGATCGACCGCGTCATGCCTACGCATGGATGCCGGTCGCGCAGCTGCTTGTGGTGCCGCGCCAGCACCGCGCCCATGCGCTGCGCGTTGCCGACCATGTCGTCCTCTTCGTAGGCCTGGATCGCGCCGAGCGCGGCGGCGCATCCGAGCGGGTGGCTGTTGTACGTCAGGCCGCCATAGAAGACGTGGTCGTCGAAATACTTCGCGACGTGTGGTCGCATCCCCACCGCGCCGAGCGGCACGTAGCTGCTCGTGAGGCCTTTCGCCATCGTGATCATGTCCGGCACGACAGCCCAATGGTCGACCGCGAACCAGCGACCCGTGCGGCCGAAACCGGTCATGACCTCATCGCAGATCATCAGGATTCCGTAGCGATCGCACAGGGCACGCACGCCCTGCAGGTAGCCGTCGGGCGGGATGAGGATCCCGTTCGTCCCGACGATCGGCTCGAGGATGAACGCGGCGATGGTCTGCGGCCCCTCCAGCTGGATCGTCTCATCGAGGTCCGCCAACGCCTCTTCGACCCTGTCCCATCCACGCTGGATGCCGTGGTACGGATCGAGCACGTGGACGACCCCGCCGCCCACGTGCTCGTTCGCCCACCGGCGCGGGTCGCCGGTCGCCTGCACCGCGCTCCCGGTCGAACCATGGTAGGAGCGGTAGCGGGCGAGGATCTTGGGCCGCCCCGTCACGACGCGCGCGATCTTGATCGCGTTCTCGTTCGCGTCCGCCCCGGCCAGGGTGAAGAAGACCTTGTCGATGTCGCCAGGCAGAAGCTCCGCGAGCTTGGCGCCCAGGCGCGCCCGCGCCTCGTGAGCCATGAACGGGCTGATGTACGCGAGCTGCTCGGCCTGCCGCTGGATCGCGTCGATGATCCGGCGGTCGCCATGCCCCGCGTTGACGCACATCAGCTGGCTGTTGAAGTCGATGAACCGCCGGCCGTCCGCGGTGTCGAAGTGGACGCCCTTGGCGCTCACGACGGGAAGAGGTTTGAGACCGGCCTGCGCCGACCAGTCGTACAGCGTGTGGCGCAGGCAGAGCTCGGTGATCTCCTGCGCGCTAAGGGCCTTCACGGCCTCCATCACCATGCCCTGATCCTAGCCTCCTGAGTCGTTCCCGCCCAGCACGTCGCCCGCCCGCAGCCGCTCCAGGTTCTGCATCCTCGATTCGGCGCGCGAGCCCAGCTTCGCCAGCACCGCGGTCACGAGCGCCTCGACCACGGCCATCGCCCCCACCAGCGAGTCAAAGGGCCCGACCGTCTCGACGCTCGTCACGAGCACCTGGCGCGCGAAGGCCGAAGCCGGAGAGAGCCACGGGTCGGTGAACAGCACCACGTCGCAGCCTCGACCCGCCGCGACCCTCGCGCACTCGATCGTGTCTGGTTGGTATCGCCGGTAGTCGAAGATGACCAAGACATCCGTCTTGCGCATGTCGATGAGCTGCTGTGCAGGCGCGCTGCGGTCCGAGTCGACGAGTCCGACCCCCGGGCGCAGAAGGTGGAGCTGGCCGGCCAGGTAGCGGGCGAGGGGCGCGCTCACGCGCCCGCCCAGCACCATGACGCGCCGGCGGACGTCCGCGAGCACGTCCACCGCCTCCTTGACGTCGCGGTCGGACAGCAGGTCGACGGTCGCTTTCAGGTTGTGCGTAGACACGTCGAGCGCGTGGTTGACCGCCGAGTCCTGCTTCGGCTCATCCCGGTAGCGGGCCAGGGGAGAGCTGAGGCGGGCCTGGACCTCGTGGCGCAGGCTTTCCTGGAAGTCGGGATAGCCCCGAAAGCCGAGCTTGGTGATGAAGCGCGTGACCGTCGGCGGGCTGACGCCTGCGCGCTCGGCGAACCTGGCCACGCTCTCGAGGCCGGCGATGGGATAGGAGGCGAGCAGGACTCGGGCCAGCCGGCGCTCGGCCGGGCTGAGCGAATCCAGGCGCTGTCGGACCACCTCGCCGACCCTGGCGTCATGTCCTGTGACGTTTATTACATCCTGTCCCAATCGAGTGCTCCCGGAACGTCCTTGACAAGCATCCAGTGCCCTGTTAGCTTCGCCGCGAAGCCGCAAGCGCAAGGCTACTAGGGAGGAGCACCGTATGAGCGTCCAGGCTCACAGTTCCGACGTCGAGACACTCCACCGGATGGGCTACGCGCAAGAGCTCATGCGCCGGATGAGCACCTTTTCGAACTTTGCCGTGTCGTTCACGATCATCTCTATCCTGTCGGGCTGTCTGACCCTGTACTTCTATGGGATGAACACCGGCGGGCCGGTCATCATGAACATCGGCTGGCCGCTGGTCGGAATCTTCGTGACCCTCATCGGGCTTGCGATGGCAGAAGTTTGCTCGAGCTACCCGACCGCCGGCGGACTGTATTACTGGGCTGCCAAGCTGGGTGGCAACAACAGCGCGGCCTGGAGCTGGTTCACCGGTTGGTTCAACCTTCTCGGGCAGATCGCCGTCACGGCCGGCATCGACTTCGGCGGCGCGTTCTTCATGTCCGCGCTGTTCAACCAGCTCTTCAACTACACGCTGGACCCGCCGCACATCATCGCCGTCTATGCGGTCATCCTCTTCGCGCACGGCCTGCTCAACACTTTCGGCATCCGGCTGGTGGCCATCCTCAACGACATCTCGGTCTGGTGGCACCTGGTCGGCGTGGTGATCATCGTCGGCGCCCTCTTCTTCATCCCCTCCAAGCACCAGTCCCTCTCATTCGTCTTCACCGGTTTCGTCAACAACACTGGATTCAGCTTCGCCGGGGCCTCGATCTACGTGTTCCTCATCGGCCTGCTTCTCGCTCAGTACACGTTCACCGGCTACGACGCGTCGGCTCACATGACCGAGGAGACCAACAATGCGGCGATCGCCGGTCCCAGGGGGATCGTCTGGTCGATCGTCATCTCACTGTTCGCGGGCTGGGTGCTCCTGATCGGTGTGACGTCAGCGATCCAGGACTACACCGCCGAGGTCGCCGCTGTTGTCCCGCCGGCACAGATCTTTGTCGACGCCGTGGGCAAGAACCTGGGCACATTCCTCCTGTTCATCGTTGTCGTCGCTCAGTTCTACTGCGGCATGTCGTCGGTAACCGCGAACTCGCGCATGATCTATGCGTTCTCGCGCGATGGAGCCGTGCCCGGCTCTGAGTTCTGGCACCGCATCAATCCGCGCACCAGGACTCCGACCAACTCGATTTGGTTTGCGGCGGTCGGCGCGTTCATCCTCGGGTTGCCATACCTATGGAACCCGGTCGCCTACGCGGCGGTGACCTCGATCGCCGTGATCGGCCTCTACATCGCGTATGGCCTGCCGATACTGCTGCGCCTGCTTGCCGGCGAGCGGTTCCAGCGCGGGCCGTGGCACCTCGGTCGTTGGAGCTACGTCGTCGGCTGGACGGCTGTGATATGGATCGCCTTCATCTCGATTCTTTTCATCCTGCCCCAGCTCTCGCCAGGCACCACCCTCACGACCTTCAACTACTCGATCGTCGCCGTCGCGGTGGTGCTCCTGTACTCAGGCGGCTACTGGTTCCTCTCGGCCAAGAACTGGTTCAAGGGACCGAAGGTGCAGGGCACCTCCGAGGAGCTGGCCAGGATCGAAGCCGAGCTCGAAGCCGTCGGCAGCGCCGCGCCAGCGGGAGCCGCGACGCATTAGCAGGGTGGCCGAAAAACCGAAGATCGGGATCACCACGAGCCCGCGACGGGGCGCGGAGTATTACGTGCCCTACCGCCGCGCGGTGGAGGCGGCGGGCGCTGAGCCCGTCGAGCTTCCGCCGGGCACGTCGGCGCTCCCTGAGGTGGACGGCCTCCTGCTCCCGGGAGGCTGGGACGTCGACCCTTCCTTCTACGGAGAGAAGAAGGACGAGAAGGTCGGCCCGATCGACCGCGAGCTCGACGAGACAGAGCTTCGACTGTTCCAGCAGGCGCGGGCGAAGGAGATCCCCGTGCTCGGGATCTGCCGCGGCCAGCAAGTGATCAACGTCGCGCTGGGCGGGTCGTTGGTCCAGCACCTGGACGACCACGACGTGCGCAGCCACGGACGGCAGCATCTCGCGCACACCATCGAGGTGGACCCATCATCCGAGCTGGGCCACGCCGCGGGCGAGCACCAGATCCGGGTCAACAGCCTTCACCACCAGGCCATCCGCCGCCTCGCACCCGGCCTGCACCAGACCGCGAAAGGCGAGGACGGCACCGTCGAAGGCGTGGAGTCCGATGACGGGCTTATCGTTGCGGTGCAATGTCACCCGGAAGAGCTGACGACCGACCTGCCATGGGCGCGCAGGTTGTTCGAGCGCTTCGTCGCCAAAGCGCGCGCCAAGACCCAAAGCTAAGGCCGTGTTGACCAAGGAACACCTGGCGCATCAGGTCGCCAGCAACGCGATCGACACGGTCATCGTGGCCTTCACCGACATGCAGGGCCGTCTGATGGGCAAACGGGTCGATGCCGAGTACTTCGTCGAAACCTCGTTCGAAGGCGAGTCGACAGAAGGCTGCAACTACCTGCTTGCGCTGGACATGGAGATGGACCCAGTCCCCGGCTACGAGATGGCGAACTGGGAGCGTGGCTACGGCGATTTCGACCTGCTTCCGGACTTCAACACGCTGCGGTCGATCCCCTGGCTCGAAGGCACCGCGCTTGTGCTCTGCGACGTTGCGTGGCACGACGGCAAACCGGTTCGCCCTTCGCCGCGGCAAGTCCTGCGCGAGCAGGTCGAGCGCGCGCGCAAGCTTGGTTACGAGCCGATGTTCGGCTCCGAGCTCGAGTTCTTCCTGCTCAAGGAGACGTTTGCCGAGGCGCATGCCAAGCACTACACCGACCTCACGCCCTCGGTGCCGTACATCCTCGATTACCACATCCTCGCCACGACCTACGACGAGCCTTTCATCCGGGCCGTGCGCAAAGGCATGAAAGCAGCGGGGATACCGGTGGAGAGCTCGAAGGGCGAGGCGTGGCCTGGGCAGCAAGAGATCAACTTCCGCTTCGCGGACGCCATCTCGATGGCCGACAACCACACGATCTACAAGAACGGCGTCAAGGAGATGGCACACCAGCAAGGCTGCTCGATTACCTTCATGGCCAAGCCCGACCATCGGTGGATCGGCAGCTCGTGCCACGTGCACTCGAGCCTCTGGAAAGGTGACCGCAACGCGTTCGACGGCGAATCCGAGGTCTTTCAGCACTACCTTGCGGGCCACATCGCCTACGCGTCGGAGCTGGCGATTTTCCAGGCGCCGAATATCAACTCCTACAAGCGCTTTGCCGCGGGCAGCTGGGCGCCGACCACGCTCGCGTGGGGCCACGACAACCGCACGTGCGGCTTTCGCATCGTCGGCCACGGCCAGCACCTGCGGACCGAGTCGCGCATCCCCGGCGCGGACGCCAACCCATACCTGTGTTTCGCGGCGCTGCTCGCGGCCGGACTGCGCGGCATCGAGGAAAAGCTGAAGCTGCCGCCGGAGTTCAAGGGCAACGCCTACGAGTCCAACGTGCAGCGCTTCCCGCACGCGTTGCGCGACGCGATCGCCGCGCTCGAGAACGGCACGATGGCGCGGGCCGCGTTCGGCGACGACGTCATCGACCACTACTTGAATTACGCGCGCACCGAGCAGGCGTTGTTCGACAAGGTCGTCACCACCTACGAGCGCGAGCGGCTCTTCGAACGTGGGTAGGCTCTGATGAATCGATTGGACGGCAAGGTTGCCGTCATCACCGGCGCCGCGGGCGGGATCGGCCGCGAGGCCGCGCTGCTCTTCTCCTCCGAAGGCGCGCGGGTCTGCGTGGCGGACGTGGGGCGCGAGGCGGGCGAGAAGACGGCATCGGAATGCCGCGACGCGTTCTTCTTCGCCGCCGACGTCAGCGACCCTAAGAGCGTGCAGGCGATGTACGCCGAGACCGAGCGGCGGTACGGGCGGATCGACGTGCTCTACAACAACGCCGGCATCATGCCGCCGGACGACGATTCGATCCTGCTCACCGAACCCGAGGCGTGGGACCGCGTCCAGGCCGTGAACGCCAAGGGCGTTTACCTCTGCTGCAAGTACGGCATCCCGCACCTGCTCGAGGTGGGGGGCGGCTCCGTGATCAACGTCGCATCGTTTGTCGCGCTCATGGGCGCCGCCACGTCGCAGATCGCCTACACCGCGTCGAAGGGAGCCGTGCTCTCGATGAGCCGCGAGCTCGCGGTCCAGTTCGCGCGACAGGGCGTGCGCGTGAACGCCCTGTGTCCGGGACCGGTCGAGACGCCGCTTCTGATGCGCATCTTCAACGAAGATCCGGGCGCCTACCAGCGCAGGCGCGTGCACCTGCCGATGGGTCGGCTCGCCAAACCTCGCGAGATCGCCAACGCCGCGCTTTTCCTCGCCAGCGACGAGTCGAGCTACGTCAACGGGGCGACATTCCTGGTCGACGGCGGCCTCACCGCCGCCTACGTCACCCCGGAATAGAACTCCATGGCCCTGTTGGTGGCGTTGATGAAGCTGGCGCACGTGTTCGCGGGTTTCTGGATGGTTGCCGGCCTGGTTGGCCGAGGTGTCACCCAGGTGCGTGCCGAGCGGCTCCGACCACGGCATCGGCCGCAACTGTTGCTGCGGCGAGTAACGCGAAGTTGAGCACCATCCTGGTCGACGCATCCGGCCGCACGCTCTATCTCTTCGAGGCGGACAAGGGCACGTCCTCGACCTGCTACAACGCGTGCGCCACGTACTGGCCGCCGCTCCTGACCAACGGCGCCCCTGTCGCGGGCACCGGTGTCAATCCCGCGCTGCTCGGCACGACCAAGCGCACCGACGGCACGACCGAGGTCACCTACGGAGGCCACCCGCTGTACTACGTCGTCACCGATCACAATCCCGGGGATGCGACCGGACAAGGAGTCGACAACTTCGGCGCCCCTTGGGACGTCGTCGGGCCCGACGGAAAGCAGATCGGCTGATCCCCGTCGCGGGATCGTCCGCGATGCCCTCGGCATCGCGATCGCAAGCGGCGCCTACGCGATCTCGTTCGGGGCGATCTCGACCGCGGCCGGCCTGACGCTGTTCCAGACGTGCGCGCTGTCGGTGCTCATGTTTACAGGCGCATCGCAGTTCGCCCTCGTCGGGGTGATCGGGGCCGGCGGCAGCGTCTGGGCGGGCGCGGCAACGGCTGCGCTACTGGGGTCGCGCAACGCCCTCTACGGCCTTCGTCTCGCCTCGCTGCTTGATGTGCGCGGGGTGCGCCGCGTCGCCGCCGCGCAGTTCGTGCTCGATGAGACGACCGCGATGGCGATCGCCCGTGACGATCCGCGGCAGAGCCGTTTTGCCTTCTGGGCCACCGGCTTTGCGCTCTTCACGTTCTGGAACCTCGGCACGCTCGCGGGCGCGCTTGCGACGCACGCGCTCTCGAATCCCAAACTGCTGGGTCTCGACGCAGCGCCGCCCGCGGCGTTCCTCGCCCTCCTCGCGCCGCGCCTAAGGTCTCGCGAACCACTCGCGATCGCCATCGCCGCGGCCGCTGTCGCGATCGTCGTGCTCCCGTTCGTCCCGGCGGGTGTACCGCTGCTCATCGTCGCGCTCCTCGTATCGCTGTACGGCCTGTTCGGGAGAGCGGCGTGATCTGGGCCGGCGTCCTGATTGCCTCAGCGTCTTGCTATGCGCTCAAGCTCGCCGGCCTCTCCCTGCCCCAGCGGTGGCTACAAGACCCGCGGGTGCAGCGCACCGTGCCCCTGATCCCGATCGCCCTGCTCGCCGCGCTGGTCGCGACGCAGACCTTCTCGACCGGGCAGCACCTGGTGCTCGACGTGCGGGCGGCCGCGCTGGTGGTGGCGATCGTCGCGGTGGTGCTGAGGGCGCCGTTCCTGGTCGTGGTCGCGGCCGCTTCGCTGACGGCTGCCTTGCTCCGGCTGCTCTAACCGGTCAGTTGGACGCAGCGGCCGGATGCGACTAGGCTAGGCGGGTCGCCGTCCGGTCTTAGCCCCTAGGAGGTTCAGGCGATGGAGTTTGTCGTGATCACTCGTGCTCTCGACTCGACCAACCTGCCGCCCGCCGCTTCGATCGCGCTCGCCAAACAGACTTTTCAGATGGTGGCGTCGAATCAAGATTCGCGGATCAAGGCCGTGTATCCATTCGCGGGCGAAAGGGCGGGCGTTTTCATCGTTGACGTGAAGTCGGGCGATGAGCTCCAAGAGCTACTTGGAAGCCTGCCTTTCTCCGGCATCACGAAGGCGGAAATTCATCCGGTAGGCAGCGTGCAAAGCTCTCTCAAGTCAATCGAGGCAGCTGAGAAACGGCTGGCGGCGATGACGCCCGCGGGTGTTCGCTAGCTCGTAGCCACTAAGTGGGGGACGCATCACGCGTCCCCCAAACCAATGCACTAGAAATGCGAGTCGAAGCCGTCCAAGAGGTCACACCACAGTTGGTGGCGGCGCTGGCGCGACTTCTGCCTCAGCTCAACCCGAAGCTGCGGGTGCCGGACCTGGAACGGCTGCAGCGCCTCATCGCCGACTCCGCGGCGACCTTGCTCGTCGCGACGGAGGGCGACGAGATCGTCGGCACCACCACAGTCATCGTCTACACGACCCCTTTCTGGATCAAGGCACGGCTCGACGAGGTCGTCGTCGACGATTCGGCCCGAGGCCAAGGCGTGGGCGAGGCGCTGGTCAAAGCGGCGCTCGAGATCGGTCGCGAGCGTGGGGCGCAGGTGGCCGAGCTCCAGTCAGGGCGCGGTCCGAATCGTGAGGCCGCCCACCGCCTCTACGAGAGGTTGGGATTCCAGATCCGGGAGTCCGACGTCTTCAGGATCGTGCTGGAGTGAGGGTCTCCAACCGGTCCACCATCGACGCCAGCGTGGCAAACGCCGCCTCGACCGGCTCCGGCGACGTCATGTCGACTCCGGCCATGCGCAAGCCCTCGAGCGGATACATCGACCCGGCGCTCTTCAGGAACGTCAGGTAGGACTCCACCGCCTTGGCGTCGCCCGCCGCGACCCGCTCGACGAGATGGTCGGCAGCCGCGATGCCCGTCGCGTACTGGTAGACGTAGAAGTTGCTGTAGAGGTGGGTGTGAAACTGCGCCCATGTCGAGCCGATGCGGTCTCGGTCTCGATCGCTGACGTCGACCTCCGATCCGTAGACCTCGAGCATCAGGTCCGCCATCAAATTGTTCAGGTAATCGGCGGTCAGCGCGCCGCCGCGCTCGACCCGCTCGTGGATCTCGAGCTCGAGCCGGGCGAGCGACGGCATGATGAAGAAGTAGCGATAGAAGTTCGACATCGCCTCTTCGATGACCGCGATCTGAAACTCAGGGTCGGTCTTCGTCGCGAGCAGGTGCCGGCGGGTCAGCGCCTGGTGCATGTTGGAGGCCACCTCGGCCTGGAACAGCCCGTAGTTCGAATACACGTAAGGCTGGGTCCGGCGCGCGTGGTAGGAGTGCATCGAGTGCCCGAGCTCGTGCGCCAGCGTGCTCATCGAGTAGATGTCGTCGTTGTAGCTCATGAAGATGAAAGGTCTCGTGTCCATCGCTCCGGTGGAGAAGGCGCCCATCCGCTTGCCTTTGTTGGGGTAGATGTCGACCCAGCGGTCTTCGAGAGCGCCTCGGCGCATCACGGCGACGTAGTCCTGACCGAGCGGAGCGACGCCCTGCGCGATCCACTCCACCGCGTCCTCGTAAGGCACTTCGAGTGCGTGGTGGCTCAACTGCGCGCGCGTGTCGTAGGGCTTCAACACCTCGACGCCCAGCGCCTGGCGACGAATGCGCCAGTAGCGGTGCCACGTGCCGACGTTGTCGCGGAAGGTCTGGACGACGTTCCGGAAGACCTCGACCGGGATGTGGCTCGGCTCGAGCGCAGCCTCCAGGGCGGACGCGTACCCGCGCGCGCGCGCGAAGAACACGTCTCGTTTGACCCCGCCCGCCAGGCTCGCCGCCATCGCGTGCTGCATCCGGAGGTGCTCGTCGGCGTAGCTCTCGAATGCAGTGCGTCGCACTTCGCGATCCGGACTGGTCATCAGGGTCGCGATGGTTCCTTGCGCCACCTCATGCAGCTCACCGTCGGCGCCGACGGCCGGCGCGAATTTCAGGTCGGTGTTGGCGAGCACGCTGTGCACTGAGAGGGCCGTGGCCAGCGGATCCGACACCTGCGTCAGAAGCTCCTCGACCTCGGCGCTGCGAATGCGTTTCTGCAGCTTCTCCATGCGGTCGAAGTAGTGGCCGAGGTGGCCCAGGCGGGGCGAGGCGGCCACCCACTCGCGCAGTTTGGGGAGCCCGATCAACAGCATCTCGGGCACGGCGAACGAGGAGGCGGCGCCCAACTGTGCGGCCACCGACCGCGCGCGGTCGGTGCGGGCGGCCGCGGTCTGATCGCCGACGTCGACCGAGTACGACATCGTCGTGTAGACCATCACCTTCGCCATGAGCCGGTGCGCGCGCTCGTTGGCGTCGAACCAATCGGCCAGCGTGTCCGGGGAGTCACCGAGGTGCCCTTTGAACTCCTCGAGGTCGGGCAGCCTGGACAGGATCTCTTCGACCGCGCGCTCCCATCCCGAGTCATCCGGAAAGACGCTCTCGCTGTCCCAGGTGAAGCG
>VBGV01000124.1 GCA_005880755.1 Chloroflexota bacterium | reverse complement strand
TTGCGTGACCTTCGCGACCAGCTTGCCGCGGGAGTCGCGCACCTCGGTCTCGACGACGATCGTGGTGCCGCCGCAGTGCAGTGGGGTTGACGTGGCGGTCACGCTCCCGCTTCTGACCGCACCCATGAAATTGGTCTTCGATTCGATCGTCGCCGTGCCGGATGCATCTTGTGGAAGGTTCAACATTGCGCACGCGCCGCCGGACGAATCGGCCACCGCCATGATCACGCCGCCGTGGAGTACGCCGCCGGCCGTGCACAGGGACGGAGCCCAGTCCAGGGAGATCGCGACCTGGTCCGCTGTGTACGCGTCGGCCCGCATGTCGAGCGTTGCGGCAAGTGGCATCAGCTGACGAATCTTTTCGGTCGCGTCGCGATCGGTCATCCAGCGAGTATGGGAGTAAAGAGGGACCCGCTGGCGTTTCACAGTTGGAGGGGAGTATTTGGAAAAGACAGACCCGATCGCCGAGCTGAAGCGGCTGGGCCAGAGCGTCTGGCTCGATCAGATCGACCGCACCATGATCCGTTCCGGCCTGCTGGCCCGCTACCGCGATGCCGGCGTAACCGGAGTCACCGCGAATCCGACCATCTTCGCCAGGGCGCTCGAGAGCTCGGACGCCTATGCGGACGAGGTCGCGCGACGTCTCGACGCGCGGCAGGAGCCCGAATCGATCGTGTGGGACCTGCTCATCGAGGACGTACAGGCGGCGGCCGACGTCTTCCGTCCCGTCTACGACCGAGAGCACGGTGGCGACGGCTTCGTCAGCATCGAGGTTTCGCCCGAGATCGCCGGCGATACCGAGCGCACGATCGCTGCGGCGCGGGAGCTGCAGCGGCGATGCGCACGTCCGAACGTGATGGTGAAGATCCCGGCGACGCCGGCGGGACTGCCCGCGATCCAGACGATGATCGCCGAGGGCGCGAACATCAACGTCACGCTCATCTTCGGCATCGAGCGCTATGTCAAGGTGGTCGAAGCATTTCTCGCGGGCCTCGAGCAGCATCGGGCCAGGGGCGGCGACCTGGGCCGCGTGCACAGCGTGGCGAGCTTTTTCGTAAGCCGGGTCGACACCAAAGTCGACGAGCAGCTCACGAAAAAGATGGAGCAGCTCGATTCGACGCGCCGGCCCGAGCTGGAGGGCCTGCTCGGACGGGCTGCGGTCGCCAACTCGAAGCTGGCATACGCGCTGTTCACACAGCTTCATTCCGGCTCGCGTTGGGACGCACTCAGGTCGGCGGGCGCAGCGGTGCAGCGATGCCTTTGGGCCAGCACCTCGACCAAGAATCCCCGCTATCGCGACACGATGTACGTCGAGGAGCTGATCGGTCCGGCCACCATCAACACGATGCCGGTGGCGACTTTCGAAGCTTTCCGTGACCACGGGCAGGTCGAGCTCACGCTGCAGAAGGACGTTGACGGTGCGCGGCACGTCCTCGAACGGCTTGCGATGGTCGGCATCGACCTGGCCGCGATCACGCAGGAGCTCGAGGACGAAGGGGTGTCCGGATTCGCCAAATCATTCCGCGAATCGATCGAACACCTCGGCAAGGTAAGGATTCCGCGCTAGATTTGACGGTGTGATCAGGGTCGCGGTGACGCTGCCGGCCACGATCAGTGATACGGGAGAGTTCCTGGCCGACGTGAGGGCGCTGGAGGCGGCGGGTGCCGCGATGATCGGGCTCGAGGGCGAAGGCCTGGATCAATCGATCCTCATGGGTGCGATCGCTGCCGTGACCGACCGAATACGGCTGCGGCTCTCGAACCCCGAGCCCGCCGCGATCCTTCAGCAGCTGAGCCGCGGCCGCGTGGTGGTCGGAGAGCCGGACGGCGAGCGCTGGGTCAAAATTCCCATCCCACCCGACAGGAGCGCCTGGGCCGCTGCGCTCGCGGAGCATGAGGCTGCCGGAGCCACGGGCGTGATCGTGGCCTGGGACCTGCGGCTGATCGACCTGCTGCGCAACCCCGAGCCTGACGACCGCAGCGACCTCCTGATCTCAACCGGCTGAAACGCCGGGCGCGCGCAGGGCGCAATCCAAACTTGACGTGAGCGCCGCCCTGAGCTAGCGTCAGCTCATTCGGGGGGTGTGATTTGGCGACTGTCACACGTCGGGAATTCCTCAAGGTAGGCGTCGCCGGCGCGGGCGCCGTCGCTGCCACGGGTCTCGGTTTCGACATCGCGGTGGCGGAGTCGACGCGGGTCAAGCAGAACCTGCGAATCGCAGGAGCGAAGGAGCTCCACAGCATCTGCCCGTACTGCGCGGTCGGTTGCTCGCTGGTCGCCTACACCCGGCAGAAGAGCAACGGCACCACGGAGCTGCTGCAGATCGAGGGCGACCCGGACAGCCCGGTCAACGAGGGACGGCTCTGTCCGAAGGGTGCGACCGCGATGCAGCTGGCCATCTCACCACGCCGCGTCGAATCGCCGCAGTACCGGGCCTCTGGCGCGACCGGCTGGAAGAGCGTCTCGTGGGACTTCGTGCTCGACAAGATCGCAAACAACGTGAAGGCGTCCAGGGACGCCTCGTTCATCACCACCGACGGCAACGGCAGCACCGTGAACCGGTGCGAGGGGATCGCCTTCGCCGGAGGCGCCGCGTTCAGCTCGGAGGAGGGCTACTTCGCCACCAAGCTGATGCGGGGCCTGGGACTGGTCCATCTAGAGCAACAGGCCAGGGTTTGACACGGCCCCACGGTGGTCAGTTTGGCCGCCACATTCGGAAGGGGAGCGATGACCAACCACTGGCGCGACATCAGGCATGCGGACCTGATCCTGATCAACGGCGCCAACCCGGCTGAGGCTCATCCGGTCGGATTCCAGTGGTTCATGCGGGCCAAGCTGGACCGCGGCGCGAAGTTGATTCACGCCGACCCGCGCTTCACGCGCACGTCTGCCGTCGCCGACATGTACCTCCGCATCCGAACCGGCAGCGACGTGGCCTACTTCGGCGGGCTGATCAACCACGTCCTGCAGAACAACCTGTTCCACGACGAGTACGTCCGCAACTACACCAACGCATCCTTCGTGGTCAAGGACGGCTACGCGTTCAGCGACGGCCTCTTCTCGGGTTACGACCCGGACAAGCGCACTTACAACATCGCGACCTGGGCGTATGAGTCGAACGCCAGAACCGGATATGCGAGTCGCGACCTGACCCTGCAGCACCCTCGCTCGGTCTTCCAGCTCATGAAGGCGCACTACTCGCGCTACACACCAGAGGTGGTCTCCAGCATCACCGGCATCCCCGTCGACGATTTCAAGAAGGTCGCGGACCTGGTCGGCCAGATGGGCAAGCCGGACAAGGTGATGACCATCGTCTACGCGGTCGGCTTGACGCACCACACCACCGGCGGCCAGCTCATCCGCTCGGGCGCGGTGCTGCAACTGCTGCTTGGCAACATGGGCCGCCCCGGCGGAGGTATGAACGCCGAGAGAGGCCACGCCAACATCCAGGGCAACACGGACCACGCGATCTCGTGGGAGCTCCTCCCGGGTTACCTGAGGATCCCAGCGCCTGGACAGAAGACGATCGCCGACTACGTCGCCGCGAGCGCGCCCAAGAAGTCCGACCCACACTCCTGGAACTTCTTCGGCACGAATTACAGCAAGTTCATGGTCAGCACGCTCAAGGGTTGGTATGGCGACGCGGCCAACAAGGACAACGAGTTCGCTTTCAACTTCGTCCCCAAGCCGGCCCAGAACTCGTCGTGGATGTCGATCTTTGACCAGGCGCTGAAGGGAAAGATGGAGGGCCTGATCCTGTCCGGCATGACCGCGGCGAGCATCGGTCCTGACAGCAACCAGGTGCGCCAGGCGCTCGGCAACCTGAAGTGGTTGGTCGTCATGGATCCGCTGCCGACCACGAGCTCAGAGTTCTGGCACGCGCCGGGCGTCGACGCGAGCCAGGTCAAGACCGAGGTCTTCATGCTCCCGACCACGCACTGGATCGAAAAGGACGGGTCGTTCACCAACAGCGGACGCTGGGCGCAGTGGAAAGACCAGGTCCTCCCGCCCGAGGGGCAGGCGCGCCACGACCACTGGATCCTGGCCGACGTCTTTCAGCGCGTGAAGAAGCTGTACCAGTCGCAGGGCGGCAAGTTTCCCGACCCCATCAACAGTTTGACCTTCGCTTACAAGGACCCGGCGAAGCCTGAGCTGGATGAGATTGCCAAGGAGATCAACGGCAAAGACCTCGCGACCGGCAAGCAGATGACCAGCTTCGCCAACCTGAAAGACGACGGCACCACCACCACCGGAGACTGGATCTACACGGGCAGCTACCTGGACACGGGCAACTTGATGAAGCGACGCCAGGGCATCCAGGACCCCAAGGCAAACGATCCGACCGGGATGGGGTTCTATCCCAACTGGGCGTGGAGCTGGCCGCTCAACCGCCGCGTGATGTACAACCGGGCCTCTGCGGACCTGGACGGGAAGCCTTGGGATCCGGCGAGGCCTGGGATCGCATGGGATGGCAGCAAGTGGGTCGGCGACGTGCCCGACTACCCGGCGACCATGAACCCCCGCGACCCCAACGCGTATCTGCCATTCATCATGAACGGCGAGGGAGTCGGCCGCCTCTTCAGCAACGGCATGGTCGACGGACCGTTCCCGGAGCACTACGAGCCGGTCGAATCGCCCGTGGCCAATCCGCTCCATCCCAACAACTCGGCGTCACCGGTCGCGTTTCTCTACGACAAGGCGGCCGGCAGACCTAACCGGTTCGGCACACCCCAGGAGTTCCCATACATCGCCACGAGCTACCGGCTCACCGAGCACGAGCACTACGTGACGCAGCACGTGCCACATCTCGTGCAGCTCCAGCCCAAACCGTTCGTCGAGATTCCGTATGAGCTTGCAAGCCAGAAGGGCATCAAGAGCGGCGACCAGGTGCGGGTATCGTCGAAGCGAGGCAAGGTCGAAGTTCTTGCGCTCGTGACCAAACGGCTGGGACCGATGACGGTCGCCGGCCAGAAGGTCTATCAGATCGGGATCCCGATTCACTGGGGCTACGTCGGCGTTTCGGCCGACAGCGACCCGAGCCATGGCCGTTACTGGCTGGCCAACGCGCTCACCCCGTTCGTGGGCGATGCCAACGCGCGAACGCCCGAGTTCAAGGCGTTCCTCGTCAACCTGGAGAAGATGTGATGGCCCCGATCCTCACCGCCGCGCAGAAGGACGTCTGGGCAGACCGAAGGCGCCGCGTCAAGGAGCTGCGGACGCGCCAGGGATTCGCGCGCCAGCTGCTGGATTTCTACGGCGCGCTGCTGGCTGTCCAGGAGAAGGCATACGTGGAAGCGGCATCAGTCCGGCCCGCCGGTCGCAACCTGGCCTCCTACTGCGCCGACGTCGTGGTCCCGGGCATCGTCGACGTCAGCCTCTTCGCCGGTCCGGACCAGCTCCGGTCTCAGCTTCTCCATCGCCTCGAGACGGAGCAGCCTTTGCGGATGATCGAGCAGTGGATCGCGGGCGACTCGCAAGCGATGGTCGACCGGTACCTGGCGCGGGCCTCGCTCGGACCGGTCCTCGAAGCGCTCGATGCGGAGGCTCGGGCGACATGCGGCGGACCACGCGACGCGCGTCACTGCCCGGAGTGCGGTGGCCCGCCGCAGCTGAGCTATTTCGAACCGTCGGCGGACGACCTCGCCACCGGGCCTCGTCGCCTGCTCTGCGCGCGCTGCGGTGCAAGTTGGGGCTATCCGCGAATGACCTGCCCCGGCTGCGGCGAGGACGAGAGCGCGAAGCTGCCGGTTTTCAGCGAATACGGCGCGGCCTCCGGGGAGCGGGGGAGCGTTGTTCGTGGCCTGCCCGCCGACCCCGTGGCCGACCCGGTGCACGCTGTCTTCCCGCACGTGCGCATCGAGGCGTGCGAATCGTGCCGCCAGTACCTCCTGAGCATCGACCTCGCCACCGACCGGGCTGCGGTTCCGGTGGTCGACGAGATCGCGGCGATCCCGCTTGATCTATACGCGCGCGAGCGGGGCTTCACCAAGGTCATTCCCAACCTGATGGGCTTCTAGATGGCGGCAATCAAAGCGGGCGAGGAATACGGCTTCTTCACCGACACCAGCATCTGCATCGGCTGCAAGGCGTGCGAGGTGGCGTGCAAGGAGTGGAACCAGCTGCAGGGCGACAGCCCGGCCTTCCTGGACGACAGCTACGACAACACCGGCAGCCTCGACGCGCAGAACTGGCGCCATGTGAAGTTCATCGAGCACGTCCCCGATCAGTCCGCGACCGCGGGCAACGGCACGGCCTGGCTGATGATGTCGGACGTCTGCAAGCACTGCAAGCACGCCAGCTGCATGGAGGTGTGTCCAACCGGGGCGATCATCCGCACCGAGTTCAACACGGTGTTCATCCAGCAGGACGTCTGCAATGGCTGTCGCAACTGCATCGCCGCGTGTCCATACAGCGTGATCGGAATGAATCAGGAGACCGGAACCGCGCACAAGTGCACTCTGTGCTATGACCGGCTGCAGGGAGGCCTGGAGCCCGCGTGCGCGAAGGCCTGTCCGACCCAGTCGATCCAGTTCGGGCCGCTGGCCGAGCTCCAGCAAGCCGCGGACGTTCGCCTGGCGACGCTGCACAGCCAGGGCGTCACCCAGGCCCAGCTCTACGGACGTGACGACAAGGTCTACGGCGGCCTGAACGCCTTCTTCCTCCTCATGGACAAACCGGAGACCTATGGGCTGCCGAACGCCGACAACGCGAAACTGCCGAGCCGCAACGACCTGGGTGGTTACCTTGGTGCGGCGGTGACCGCGGTGCTGGCGGTGATCGGTGGCCTGGTCGCCTTCAGGCGCCGCGGGATGCCCTGATGGTGTTCCTCGCCGAGCACTTCGTACGGTCGCCGCAGTGGACCTGGTACATCCTCTTCTACTTTTTCTTTGCGGGGATCGCAGGCGGCGCCTACCTCGTGGGGACGCTGCTGCGACTGTCGGGCGACGCGCGCGACGAGCCGGCGGCCCGGGTCGCGTTCTACGTCAGCCTCCCGGCCACGCTGATCTGCCCCATCCTGCTCACGGCCGACCTCGGCGCCAGCTGGTGGAAGTTCTGGCACATGATGGTCGATGTCACACCGGGAGACACAGGCCTCAACTTCAAGTACTGGTCACCGATGTCCGTCGGGGTTTGGGCCCTTCTGCTCTTCGGCTTCTTCGTCACCGTCTCGGCGGTTGACGCTTGGATGAGGAACAGGGGTGGCGGCATCATTCCGATGGTCGTCAATCGCGCGTTCAACATCATCGGCGCGATCGTGGCCATCTTCATCGCGTCGTACACGGGCGTCCTGTTGAGCGTCAGCAACCAGCCGGTTTGGAGCGACACCTGGGTGCTCGGCGGGCTTTTCCTCGCGTCGGGACTGAGCGGCTCGGCGGCGCTCATCGCGCTGCTCATCCGCAATCGTCCAGAAGCAGGCTTCAGCCTGGGCCGGCTGCACCAGGCGGATGGCTACTTCTCCGTGCTGGAGCTGGCGTTGATCATCGTGTTCTTCATCACGGTCGGGGCCGCGGGCGCTCTCGCCCGTGAGCTGCCCTGGCTGCCGCTTTGGGCCATCGCCGTGGCCGGGGTCGCCGGATCTCTCGTCGAGGCGCGCGGCCACATGCGGATGCGGGCGGAGGGGGGATCGGGCACCGTCGCGGGGGTGCGTCTCGACACGGTCGTGGTCTCCGTCCTGGTCCTCTTAGGAGTCCTGGCCTTGCGTGCCGCGGTGATTTTCAGTGCCCAGTAGGGAAGACGTCCTCACGGTCCTGTCCGCGATCAAGGACCCTGACCTCGGCCGCGACGTCGTCAGCCTCGGCATGATCAAGGACATCGCGATCACCGACGGCGGCCGGGTCAGCTTCACATTCGAGCTGACCACGCCCGCCTGTCCCGTGCGCGACCGGTTTCAGTCGTTGGCCCACGACCTTGTCGCCGGGATCCCAGGCGTGACCGCGGTCGACCTGAAGATGACGGCCAACGTGCGAGCGGCCTTCAACGGCCGAGGCCATGAAGCGGCGATCCCAGGCGTGAAGCACGTGATCGCGGTCGCCTCGGGCAAGGGCGGCGTCGGCAAATCGACGATCGCCGTCAACCTCGCAGCTTCCCTGCAGCTCTCCGGCGCTCGGGTCGGGCTCCTCGACGCTGACATCTACGGGCCGTCGGTGCCGGGCATGCTCGGTGTCAGCGACACGCCTCAAGTGCACGACCAGAAGCTCGTGCCGCTCGAGGCTTATGGCCTGAAGGTGATCTCGATCGGCTTGCTGGCGGGAGCCGACAAGGCGATGGTCTGGCGAGGGCCGATGGTGTCGCGCGCGATCGAGCAGATGCTGACCGACGTCCGTTGGGGTGAGCTCGACTACTTGATCGTGGATCTACCGCCCGGCACCGGCGATGCCTCGCTGACCCTGGCGCAGACCATCCCGCTGACCGGCGTCGCGGTCGTCTGTACGCCTCAGGACGCGGCGCTGAAGATCGCGGTCAAGGCCCTTCAGATGTTTCGCGGTCTCAACGTGACCCCGCTCGGGTTGATCGAGAACATGAGCTGGTTTGTCTGCGACGACTGCGGCAAAGAACATTTCATCTTCGATCACGGTCGCGCCGAGCGAGCCGCGCAGCGGCTCGGCGTGCCCTACCTCGGCGCGATCCCGCTCGAGAACGCCATCCGCGAAGAGGCCGATGCGGGAGCGCCGGTGGTCGTTTCCCGTCCTGAAAGTCCCGGTGCGCAGGCGCTGCGCAAGGTCGCTTCGGCGGTCGCCGCTCGCGTTTCGGTGCAGAGCTTCCGGCAGCTCCCGGTCATCAACGTCCGCTAATCCCTAGAGACCTGGGATCTCGCGCTCGAGCTTCTGCCTGACTTCCTGAATGAACTCCGCGATGGCGCGTTCGTCGACGTCCGCCCCTGCCGTCCGCAGGCGTTCGGCCGCCACCCCGGCCATGAAGCACGTCAGCGGCGCGAATCGCCGCTCCTGGGTGTGAGCCGCCACGCGTGCCAGCTCGAGTAGCTCCAGTGCTACGCCAGAGTCCAGCGCGGGTTTATTGATGGCCGCCCCGCGGCGCTGCGCGGCGTCGACCCAATCCTGGCCGAGGGCGTCGAAGAATTGATTCATTCGTAGACAGTAGCCTTTGCCAGGGTGAAGCAGTTCACAACCCGACCTGAGATCAAAGGGACTTTTGGAGCGGTGAGCTCCACCCACTGGCTCGCCGCACAGTGCGGGATCTCGGTGCTCGAGCGAGGCGGCAATGCGTTTGACGCCGCCGTCGCGGCAGGTTTTGTGCTGCAGGTCGTCGAGCCGCATCTCAATGGCCTCGGCGGCGAGGTCCCGATCGTCCTGTGGGACGTGACGCGGAAGAAGGTCGACGTCATCTGCGGCCAGGGGCCGGCGCCCAGCGCGGCCAGCATTCAGCGCCTCAGGAAAATGGGACTCGGCGAGGTGCCGGGCACGGGCCTCATCGCGGCCTGCGTACCGGGAGCCTTCGCAGCATGGCTTGCCCTGCTCCGGGACCACGGCACCTGGCGCCTGGCCGACGTGTTGGAGTTCGCCATCGGGTATGCCGAATCCGGTTATCCGCTGCTGCCGCGGATCGCCGACACCCTGGTCATGGTCGAGCCGTTGTTTCGCGAGCACTGGCCGAGCTCGGCGGCCGTGTACCTGGGCGGCGGCGTGCCAAGGCCCGGACAGCGGTTTCACAACCGTGATCTTGCCGCGACCTACAGGCGCCTGCTGCGGGAGACGGCACCGGCCGGGGGCAGGGAAGAGCAGATCGAGGCGGCGCTGCGTTCTTTCTACTCAGGGTTCGTGGCCGAGGCGGTCGATCTGCACTGTCAGCACGAGCTGATGGATAGCTCAGGCGTTGCGCATCCCGGTCTCCTCACGGCCGCGGACCTTGCCGCCTTTCAGGCCAGGCGTGAAGACCCTGTGACCGCTGATTTTCGC
>VBGV01000028.1 GCA_005880755.1 Chloroflexota bacterium | reverse complement strand
CGTCCTGATCCCGGCCGACTCTACGAAAACGAATCCCCTCATCGATCGGCCGGTGAAGTCCATCTCCCGAGCATGCATTCGCGCGAGTGCATGCTCGTACCCATCTGGCCCCACACGGATCATCAACTCCGTGCCGACGATCCCTAGTGCCATGTGTCCGTCGATCATGAAGCAGAGACCGCCCATCATCTTGATCTCGTCGACGCCCCTTTCGCGGGCAAGTGCCTCGCGGAGCCGGTTGGCAAGCGCCTCGTTATAGGCCATACGCGGCCGACTCTTGTTGCTCGGCTGGAAGCCACGAGGGGGGACCGAAATAATCGCTCAGTCCAGGATCCGCGAATCCGGTGATGGCCGAGATTGCACCCTCTTCGATATCGAACACCATCACACCGTAGAACCGATGGCCCCCGTCGTCAGGTTCTGCGATGAACGCCGCCAGAGCGGGTTGCAAATTCGAGCCGACGGGCACGAGCCGAATCTGCTCGAGATGACCGTCGGCGGGAACGGTCGAGAGGAAATCAATGATGGCCGCGCGTCCCCGAAACCAGGTGGGTGACACGTGGGGAGACCCAGGCTCAGGCGCCGCCACGCCCGGCATCGCCAGGATTGCGTCTTTTCGCAGCAGCGATGCCAGCGCATTGAAGTCGGAGCGCTCCCAGGCGTCCATGAACCGAGCGAGCAACCTCTTCTCAGAGACATCGGTTACCGACAGGACCCTCGTACCTGGTTCCCCACTCTCGAAGCGAGCGCGGAGCGTGCAGCGGGCGCGCTGCAGAGCGCTGTTCACGCTTGCAATTGAGCACTCGAGAGAGTCGGCCACCTCGCGAGCGCTCCACGCAAGAACGTCGCGTAGGAGCAACACTGCGCGCTGTCTCGGCGGAAGGAGTTGGATCACGGCGATGAAGGCGAGCGCGACGCTCTCCTTCATATCGAAGCGAGCTACCGGATCAGCTGCGTCGCCTAAAAGGCGATCGGGATAAGGCTGAAGGTATTCGATCTCCGCCAGCGGCGGGGCACCTCCTGACCATTGCTGCGCCGCCAAGAATCGGGGCCGGCGACGCAAGGCCAACTCGTTGAGGCAAGTATGGGTAGCGATCCTGTAGAGCCAACGCCGAAACGGCGCGCGATTCTCGAAAGTGTCGATGCGGCGCCACGCCTTCAGCAGCGACTCCTGGAGCATGTCATCGGCGTCGGTAAGCGATCCCATCATTCGATAGCAATGGAGATGAACGCCGCGGCGATGGGGTTCGACCAACGATTCAAAAGCACCTCGGTCGCCGATTCGTGCCGCGGCAACGAGGGATCGCTCCAACCTCAGGTCGCCAGCGGGGTCTCTCACAACCATTGAGTCATCCTAGTCAGGCCATGTCGGCGTGGCGAACATCACCCGGCTTCTTGTCGATGCCAGAGGGATCATTTCTTCGCTTGCAGGCGGGCAATTTCTTCTGCGCGTCGCTTTAGCGAACCAAGGGCTGCCAAACGGTTACGCCGTTGCTGGAGCTTGATGAGGGGATTCATGATCCGTCCCTTGACCCCCCTTGGATCGTGGAAGAACGAGAAGATGACCCGGGTTGCCTGGTCTCCCTTCGGTTCGAGCTCTAGCGAGAAGCCCGGCCGCGACAGGAGGCGAGAGATGCCGAAGTTGTCTTCGTCGATCAAGTAGGCAATCTTGCGACCGTCGACGTGCTCCACCCGGTGCTCAAGGAAGTACCCGGACTTCTGCCCGAATTCAGCCTGGACTTTACGCGCGGTTCCAAGCTTTTCGGCGTCGGCCGCATTCGTCAACACCTCGACACTCTTCACTGGCGGGCCCCAGCTCGGCAACTCATGCGAATCGGAAATGAGTTGCCACAGGATCCGTGCCGGAGCGTGTATGAGGATGTCGTCCCGACCCTGAAGGCTGCTGCCAGTTCCTGCGATCATGCCCTCGGTTGGAAGAGCGCAAAGACCGCGCCTCCCGGCTCCCGGATCGGCGTATACGTTCCGGCCGGACCCTCGGCGGGGGCCTGGAGGACGGTCGCTCCTAGCTTCTTCGCCTTCTTGGTGGCAGCATCCAGATCGTCCACCTGGACATACGGGAACCATCCCGCGTGCTCGCCCCCGTGCGGCACTACCGAGGCCCATGGCTTCTCGCCGCCGACCATCGTTACGTTCGCACCCCCAACTGGCACCTCGGCGACATCCCACCCGAAAAGCTGCTCATAGAAGGAGCGGGACTTAGCGGCGTCCTTGGTGCGCAAATCGAACCAGACGAACGGGTTTGCCATGGCAGACTCCTCCATCTCGACGAGATTTCACTAGATACGACAATGCGCGGCGCCCAAACTAATCGGTGCGATCCTGGGTCTTTGGCGCGGCCCGTGAATTTCAGGAAGGCGATCTCTTAAACCGCTGGTTTCGGCGTAGCCCTCAACACTGAGTTCCTGACCAGTGGAGGGGTCTAGAAGGGCGAACGCGGCGGTCAGCGAGCGTTGCCGGAGGTGGTAGGACTGGATCGATCGCGTACGCGTATTGATCGACCCGTTCGCCGGCCGCGTTCCGAATTTCGACATAAGGACCTGGTGCCGCGTGGCACCTCAAAACGCCAGGTTTGCAATGACATTCGTATGGGGTTGCTGTCAATTGCTGACAGGTTGCTGTCAGGTCAGGCATCAACTCGGGCGCGCGACCCGAAATCGAAATCAGATTTGGCTCCGGACCAGGGATTCGAACCTGAACCTTGCGGTTACCAGATCGACCATGAGCTTGGCCAATTGAGCGCTTCTTGAGGCCTCCATGAGGACCGCTCTCCATCGTTGGCCCCAAGCGATCGCCGGCAGCGATCCACCACAAGGATTGGAGGTCATGAAGATGACGAAATCGGCACTCTCAAAGCAGCGAGGCGGCGAAAATGCGACCGTCCGATTAGGCGCGCCGTGGCGCGGTCGCAAGATAATCGTTAGTTTGCTCGCAGTAGGGATGGCGGCGGTCGCGGGCTGCGGAGGCGGGAACACCGGCCCCCACACCATGTCCGGCAACCGCATTTTCGAGCAGAACCGGCCGGCGACCGTAATGATCTACGCGGAGTTCAGCGCCAGCCCCAAGCTGGTGAGGCCGGTTCTTACTGACAGCGCCATAAAGAAACTGGTCGACAAGGTAGTCACTGAGGAAAGCCGGGGCACTATCGGCACCGACACGGCCTCCTTCGACAACGCCGCCGTTGAGGAATTGAGCGCTAACATCTTCGACTACTTCACGCCCAGCAACGACCCGGGTGACTTCCTACTTGAACCCAAGGGATTCACCCAGAGTTTCATCGGTTCGGGCTTCATCGTAACCGCCGACGGCTACGTGATAACCAACGCGCACGTCGCAGCCCCGGGTGACGACGTGCTCAAAGACGGCTTCTCCGTTCCCTTCGCCCAAGAGGTCGCCGCCTACGAGCTCAATGCCTGGTTCAAGGTCATGAACGACCTGACCGACAAGACTCTCAAGGACTTCTCCGCGGCATTCGCCGAGTACGCATACAAGAAGATGGACATGGGCAAGACTGCCGCCAGCTTCACGGCCGTTTTGGGGGTCGCCGCCTCAGGTGGCGACACCGCCAACAAGGGCATTCGTCTCGACCTCGTCATGGCCGGTGACCCGGCATATGTCGGCTCGCAAAAGGACGTTGCGATTTTCAAAATGGAGGGCAAGAACAACCTGCCTACCGTCGACATCGGTGACGACACCGCTCTTCAGACCGGTGATCACCTCTATGTCCTCGGCTACCCGAAAGTTGCCACCATCAACGACTTCCTCAAGCCCGGCCAGACGTTCGAGCCTTCGTTCACCACAGGCCAGGTGTCAGGCAAGAAAACAATGCAGGGCGGCTGGAGCGCGATCCAGACCGACGCGTCAATCACTCACGGCAACTCCGGCGGCCCGGTCTTCAACGACAAGGGCCAAGTGATCGGAATCGCCACCTTCGGGTCTATCGATGAGCAGGGCAACGAGATCCAGGGCTTCAACTTCCTGGTCCCGACCTCGATCCTCAAGGAGTACCTGCAGAAGGCCGGCGTGAAACCTGGTGAAAGCCAGACCACCAAGCTCTACTCCCTGGGTTTGGACGCCTACGATGGGGGCCACTACAAGATCGCGGTGACCTACTTCACGCAGGCCGACAACCTCTTTGCGGGCGATGAGGAAATCCTGTCCTGGAAGCAGAATTCGGCGCAGAAAGTGCAATCCGGTGCCGACTCGACCCCGTTCTTCTACTGCTGGATCAACGCCTGCCCCTCCGGCAGCTAGTCAGCGCCACCGCTCTTCGTCGATCCAGGGGCGGCCGTCGGGCCGCCCCTGGTTCTATCCGCGATCACCGGCTCGCCAACTCAGCGGCTGACCCGCATATGGCCGCGTTGTCCCGCTTACTTTTCGCGTCCTTCATGTGCCCGTACTCAGCCAGGCCAGACCGTACTCGACAGCCTCAACGTAGTTCATCCTCCGCCCTTCCTGTTCCGCGGCCGCAGAGTCCCTCGAACCAAGGGCTTCGCGTCCAATCTGGAAATACGGTTCAAGAAGACGGTCCCACACGGAAGTCGGTGACCACCCAATTCGCTCGAGCGCGGCATCAGCGGCGCCTACCAGTGTCAACCCGCGCTGGGCATCACCTTCCAGAATGGCAAGGCCGGCCGCGATATCGAGTGCATGGTGAAGGTAGGCGTGCTCCCCGAGTTGGCGGCCAAGTTCGAGGGCCTCTGCAACCAGCCTGCGCGCTCGGTCGAGCTCTCCAGCTGCTCCGACAATTCCGCTCAAGAACTGGAGGGTGACAGCTGCTTCGTCGCTCCGATTAAGTGACCGCCTAATCTCGAGCGACTGCTCCAATTCAGAGCGGGCACGGCCCAACTGGAGCTGGGCACCGTCGGCCACCCCAAGCAGGTGCAGCGCCTCCGCTTCGCGCTCTTGATCGCCTCTGCTTCTGGCCAATTCGAGAGCTTCCTCGAGCAGGAGTCTCGCTTGAACCGGGTCGCCCTCGTGCGTTGCGTAGCGGCCACGCACGAACAGCGCATCGATCAGCGCCAGCGGGTCGTCGAGCGTTCGTGCCAGTGCCAGGGCGGATTCCATCGGCTCAACTGCTGCCTCCGGCGCGCTGACCGCGTACCAGCTGTACCAGCCTTTGTTCATGAGAAGCCGCACACGTGTGGCGTCCTGGGCTTCGCGGTTCTGGAGGAGTGCGTCGAGGTGCGGATGGGCTTCGCCTCCGTGCGACCTCAAGCGCCACCAGAGATCGAGGGCCAAGACGATCTGCGCGGCCAATTCTTGGTCGTTGTCCTGGGCCCATCCCAAAGCGGAGCGCAGGTTGTCCCTCTCTGCCTCCATTCGCTTGAGCCAGTCGGCTAGCTCTCCAGGCTGTCGGTCCCTGGCGACGGCGAGAAAGTAGCGGCAATGTCGCTCCTGCACAAGAGCCGTCTCCCCGCGAGAGCGCAGCTTCTCAGAGGCGAAGCTCCGCAATGGTTCGAGTAGCCGATAGCGCCCGCCCTCAAATCGAACCAGTGACTTGTCCACCAGCCCGAGCGTTAATGCGATGCAGACGCCTCGTTCATTGATTGACATTGAGCAGATGGTCGCGGCAGCTTCCACGTCGAAGCCTCGGAACACCGAAAGCCTGTCGAAGACCAGCCGCTGGTTCTCCGCCAGCAAGTCATAGCTCCACTGCGCAGCAGCCATAAGCGTCTGATGGCGGTGGGACGCGGTACGGTGGCCGGATGTGAGCAGTTGGAATGGATCATCCAAGCGCCGCTCGATCTCATCGGTGCTCATCGTGGCGACCTGCGCAGCGGCGAGCTCTAGGGCAAGCGGGATGCCCTCGAGCCGGCGCGAGATCTCCGAGATGGCTCGGCTATTCGCGGCGGTCAGTCCGAACGAGGAGCGCGACAGCGCCGCTCGATCGAGAAACAGCTGCACCGCTTCGGACTCAGCGACATTGTCATTAGGGCCGGATGAGGTCGCCTCAGGTACTGTGAGCGGCTCGACCTGCCACAACTGCTCACCAGCTATGCGGAGTCGCTCTCGGCTGGTGACGAGAAACGCCACCTTGGGGCATCTCGCGGCGAGCTTTTCGACCACGTGCGCAGCCGCCTCGACGATATGCTCGCAGTTGTCTAAGACGATCAGCAGGCACCGCTGTTGTAGATAGGTCGTAACAGCCTCGATTGGGCTCTTTGACCTCGCCTCGCTGACTCGAAGCGTCACCCGGATGGCCTCGGGAATCAGGCCGCCGTCGGTCAGGCTGGCTAGCTCGGTCAGCCAGACGCCGTCGGGATACCTCTCGAGCAGCCCCCTTCCGACCTCCAGCGCAAGTCGCGTCTTCCCGATACCGCCTGGCCCGACAAGTGTCACGACACGCGACCGTGCGAGCAGCTGCCCGATCCGGTCAACAGCTTCCTTTCGCCCGACGAAGCTTGTCAGGGGCGTTGGCAGGTTGGTGACCGGTAACGACTCTGGTTCCGCGCCGAGCCGTCGTTGAACCTCGAGGCTCGGGTCCTGACGCAGGATCTTCACGAGCAGGTCTTGCAGGTACGGGCCGGGATCCATGCCGAGCTCGTCGGCGAGGCGGACCCGCACCGCCTGATAAGCCGAGGACGACTCTGCCTGTCGTCCGGCGCGGTAGAGGGCGAGCATCAGCTGGCCGCAGAGCCTTTCCCGGAATGGGTTCTCGGCCACCAGCCCTTCGAGTTCTCCGATCAGCCGGGCATGCTGCCCCAGCCTCATCTCCGCCTCCACCCGGTCCTCGACCACGTCCAGCCGCTCTGCCTCTAAACGCGCCCTCTCGCCCTCCAAGAATCGATTGGTGGCAACTCCGCCGAAGGCCGGCCCGCGCCACAGCTCGAGAGCCTCGCGGAGGAGAAGGGCGGCGCTCTGAGCGTCACCTCGTTCAAGCGCGCGCCGCCCCTCGCGGGCGAGTTGCTCGAAGCGCCGCAGATCGATCGCCTCATCTCGAACGCTGATCGCGTAGCCGGGAGGCTCACTGCGGATAGTGCATTCGGTATCGAGGCGCTTGAGCACCCGACGCAGATCAGACACGTATACCTCGAGAGAATGGATAGCTGTCACTGGCGGCTGACCATCCCAAATCAGCTCGAGCAGGCGCTCACGTGACACGACGCGTCCCGAGCTGAGGAGCAGCACTGCCAGCATTGCCAGATGTTTGGGGCCTCCAAGTCTGACCGCACGTTCGTCCGCCGACCCCTGGATTGGACCCAAGACCTGAATGTCCATTTAGCACCCGAATCATGGACCCCGGTCGACGACGGATCAACCGGCGACATCGGCAGCGGTTGAGCTGCTTTGAGGGGTTCTTGAGCAGCACGCCGCAGGCTTCTCCGCAAGGAAAGGTGAGCATGCAGAAATGGACGATCGGCGAAGTTGTGATCGTGGTCGACCCGGACTCCCCTTGCAATGGACGGTCAGGCCGAGTCACGGGTCTGATCCAGGGCGGAGCAGTCAGCGTTCGCTTTGCCGACTGGACCTACGGAATGTTCGACTCGCGACAGCTGAAGCGTAGCGGTGAGCGACCACGCGACGCTGGACTCGAACAGTCGACATGAAGTTTGGAGGTGACGCACCTGTCCCTTGTAATAGGGACGCGCGAGGGATTTCTGGTCGATTTTGTGCCGAGGGGCTTGGATTCACCGAGCCCGCAGACGATTTTAGGACCGTGGCTGAGGGCGCGCTTGTGGGAAGCTTTCGGGTGCAGATCGCTTCCACCTACCGGCTTCAACTCTCGAAACAGTTCACGTTTGACGACGCGGCCGCCTGCGCCGGCTATCTTGCTTCCCTCGGAGTGGCGCGCGTTTACTGCTCACCCATCCTTCAAGCCGCGCATGGCAGCAGTCACGGGTACGACGTTGTCGACCCGACGCGCGTCAATGAGGATCTCGGGGGCGAGGTCGCGTTCCGGCGGCTCGTCGCTGCACTGCGCGAGCACGGGCTGCAGCTGGTGGTGGACATCGTGCCCAACCACATGGCCACCACCGGACGCGAGAACCCATGGTGGTGGGACCTGCTGCGGAACGGTCCGTCGAGCCGGTACGCGAACTACTTCGATGTCGACTGGGCATCTCCGATCTCGGCCATGAAGGGCAAGGTGCTGCTTGGCGTGCTGCGGGATCGTTACGGCCGAGAGCTCGAAAATGGCTCGTTGACACTCGAAGGGCACGGCTCCGAGACAATCGTCCGCTACCACGATCTCGTATTTCCGGTCTCGCCTGAGAGCCTCGACGGCCCGGAACTGGACTCGGTGAACCGAGACTTCGACACGCTCGACGCGGTCCTCGAGCGCCAGCACTATCGCCTCGCCTACTGGCGCAGCGCGCAAGAGCAGCTCAACTACCGGCGTTTCTTCACCATTGACAGCCTCATCGGCCTGCGCGTCGAGGACCAACAAGTTTTCGACGACAGTCACGCCGTGATCCTCCGACTGGTCGCAGACGACAGCCTGGCCGGCCTCCGCATCGATCACGTCGACGGCTTGAGAGACCCGGTCGCCTACCTGGGACGGTTGCGGTCGGCAGCTCCCGACACGTACATGGTGGTCGAAGACGTCCTAGCCGCCGGTGAAGAGGTGCCGGACACCTTTCCGGTGCAGGGCACGACCGGCTACGACTTCGTCGCGTATGTCGACGGCCTATTCGTCGACTCTGCCAACGAAGGGTCTTTGACCGCCCTCTATCACGCGTTTACCGGCGAGTCGCAGCCTTTCCCCGAAGTGGTTCGCACGTGTAAGCACGAGATCATAACCACCGAGCTCGCGCCCGACTTTGAACGCCTGACCAACCTGCTGGTCGACATCTGCGATGGCAACCGCCGCCACCGCGATCGCACACGCCGCGAGCTGCGGGAGGCTGTCCGCGAGATCGCCGCTTGCCTGGGCGTATACAGGACCTACGTCCGTCGCGGTTCGCCGCCCTCTGAACAAGATCGGCGTCAGGTTTCGATCGCCGTTCAGGAAGCCACGCGCCGCCGGCCGGACATCGACGCCGAGCTCCTTTCGTTTGTGGGCGACCTGTTGCTCATGCAGCATGAAGGCGCCAATGAGTCCGAGTTCTCCGCGAGATTCCAGCAGGTCACGCCCGCGGTGATGGCCAAAGGAGTCGAGGACACAGCGTTCTATCGCTACAACCGCCTCGTCTCACTCAACGAGGTCGGCGGTGATCCAGCCTTGTTCGGCCGGTCTGCCGAGTCATTCCACGCGCACTGCCTCAGAACCGCCGAGAAGTGGCCGGCCACCATGATCACCCTGTCCACCCACGACACCAAGCGCAGCGGCGACGTGCGGGCGAGAACAAACCTGCTGTCGCAGATCCCGGCCGAGTGGGAGTCAGCGGTCCGGGGGTGGGCCGAGCACAACGAGCGCCATCGGGTGCAGGGGTTCCCTGACCGAAATCTCGAATACCTCATGTACCAGACGTTGGTCGGAGCCTGGCCGGTCGATGAGCATCGGCTGGTGGCATTCCTCCAGAAAGCCGCCCGCGAAGCCAAGGTCCACACCTCGTGGATCAACCCGGTCCAGGCATTCGAGGACGCGCTGACTCAATTCGCCGGCAGCGTGATGGCGGACGCCGAGTTCAAGAGCGACCTCGAGTCGTTCATCGGCCGTCACCAGCTCGTGGCCTTGGGGCGGCTTGCGTCACTCGCCCAGACCACCCTCCTGCTGACCTCGCCGGGAGTGCCCGACCTGTACCAGGGCACGGAAGTGTGGAACCTGAGCCTCGTCGACCCGGACAACCGGCGTCCGGTGGACTTTGAGCATCTCGCGACCCTGCTCTCTGAGATTCGTGGCGCCGAATTGAGCGACGTCATGGCGCGGGCGGATGAGGGCGCGCCGAAGCTGTGGCTCATCAATCGCCTGCTCGAGAGGCGCAGGGCTGAACCCGACCTTTTTGGCAGCTCGAGCTACACGCCACTCATCGCGTACGGAGCCAAGGCACGCCATGCCATCGGCTTTGTCCGCGATCGCCTGCTGGTCGTGGTGCCCCGACTCGTGGTTGGGCTGGGCGGCGATTGGGCCGACACCGCGATCGACATTCCTGACGGCAGCTGGGGAAGTCTGCTCACGGGCGAAGAACAGCAGGGCGGACCTGGCGTACCGGTCGCCGAGCTGACGCGCCGGTTTCCGGTGGCCGTACTGGCGCGGCGCGCCGCCTCTCGCTAGGCGCGATGCATCAGTTCAGGGTCTGGGCGCCCGGCAAACAACGCGTCGACCTTGTGTCCGGCGCGAGCCGTGCTCTAATGACCGAGTTCGAAGGTGGCTGGTGGGAAGGCGCCGATGCTGCGGCCGGTCCAGGGACGCGTTATGGCTTTGCGGTCGAGGGCGGTGACACGCGGCCCGATCCACGCTCCGCTTCGCAACCCGACGGTGTGCTCGGCCTGTCCGAGGTGGTCGATCATGAGCTGCACTCCTGGACTGACGCGAGATGGAACGGCCTGTCACCCTCTCGCCTCATCCTTTATGAGCTGCACGTCGGGACCTTCTCGCCGGCGGGCACATTCGACGGCGTGATCGACCATCTTCCCCACCTCGTCGCGCTCGGCGTCGACGCCATCGAGCTCATGCCAGTCGCCGAGTTCTCGGGCAATCGCGGGTGGGGGTATGACGGTGTGGATTTCTTCGCTCCGCACCACGCCTATGGGGGTCCAGCCGGTCTCAAGCGGCTGGTCGACAGCTGTCATGCCGCCGGACTCGGCGTCGTTCTCGACGTCGTCTATAACCACGCGGGCCCGGTGGGCAACTACCTGGGCGATTTCGGCCCTTACTTCACCGAACGACATCGGACCGCCTGGGGGGCCCCTTTCAATTTCGACGGAAACGGCAGCGGCGAGGTCCGTCGCTTCGTCGTGGACAACGCTTTGATGTGGATTCGCGATTACCACATCGACGGCCTGCGCCTGGACGCGGTGCACGCGATCGTCGACGATTCGCCGCTGAACATCTTCGAGCAGCTGGCCACCGAAGTGCATGCGGCGTCGGCGGCGCTGCACAGGTCGGTGCTGCTGTTCGCCGAAACTGACGCCAACGACCCTCGCCTGGTGCGCGCCCGCGATGCGGGCGGGTACGGACTCGACGCGGCGTGGGCGGACGACTGGCATCACGCGCTTCATGTCGTGTTGACCGGCGAGCGCACGGGGTATTACGAGGACTTCACGTCTCCCGGGATGCTCGCGAAGGCGCTCCGCCAGGCATGGGTCTACGACGGCGTGTGGTCACACCACCGGCAGAAGATACGCGGCGCGAAACCGGCCGGTGTTCCTCCCAACGCTTTCGTGGTCGCGGCTCAAAACCACGATCAGGTTGGGAACCGGGCCGCGGGTGATCGGCTCGCGGCGCTGGTGGACGAGGGCAGGTTAAAAGCAGCGGCCGCGCTGCTCTTGACAACGCCCTTCACGCCGCTGCTGTTCCAGGGAGAGGAATGGGCGGCGAGCACGCCGTTCCTTTACTTCACCGCCCACGCCGACCCGGTGTTGGGCAATACGGTGTCGGAAGGGCGGCGGCGCGAGTTCGCCGCTTTCGGCTGGAACCCAGACGATGTGCCGGACCCGCAAGACCCGCGCACCTTCGAGCAGTCGAAGCTGAAATGGGACGAGCTGGACGAGCCTTACCATCGACGCATGCTCGGTTGGTACCGCGACTTGATCGCGCTGCGACGCCGGATGCCCGCGGTTGCGCAGGAAGTCAACGCGCACGTAGATGGGGACCGAATTGTCTTCGAGCGAGATGGCGTCGTCGTCAGCGTGAACCTCTGCGTGCCCGACTGCACCGAGGTCGAGGTCGTCGAGCATGCATGACGTCGAGGTCTGGCCTGGCCGCGCCTATCCGCTAGGCGCCAACTTTGACGGCACCGGGACGAACTTTGCACTCTTCAGCGAGGTCGCCGAAGCGGTAGACCTCTGTCTCTTCGACGACGAGGGCCAGGAACGTAGAGTGCCCCTGGAGGAGGTCGACGCGTTCTCGTGGCACGCCTATCTGCCCAACATCGAGCCCGGCCAGCGGTATGGGTACCGCGTCAGAGGTCCATATGCGCCCGAGCGAGGCGCGCGGTGCAACCCAAGCAAGCTACTGCTGGATCCATACGCCCGCGCGATAGACGGAGAGATCCGGTGGAACCCTGCCTGCTACTCGTACGAGCTCGGCAACGAGGGCTCCATAAACACCACCGACAGCGCTCCGTACGTTTTCCGATCTGTGGTTCACAACCCGTATTTCGAGTGGGGCAATGACCGTCCCCCCGAAACCCCACTTCACGAAACGGTCATCTATGAAGCGCACGTAAAGGGAATGACGCGCTGTCATCCAGATGTGGAGGAAGAGTTGCGCGGCACGTATGCCGGTTTTGCGCATCCGGCCGTGGTCGAGCACCTTCAGACGCTGGGCATCACGGCTGTCGAGCTCATGCCGATCCACCAGTTTGTTCAGGACCAGCGATTGACCGACATGTCGCTCCGCAACTACTGGGGATACAACACGATCGGATTCTTTGCGCCGCATAACGGATACGCAAGCAGCGGCCAGGGCGGACAGCAGGTCAATGAGTTCAAGGCCATGGTCCGCACGCTGCACGAAGCAGGCATCGAAGTCATCCTCGACGTCGTCTACAACCACACCGCGGAGGGCAACCACCTCGGGCCGACTCTCTGCTTCCGCGGCATAGACAACGCCGCGTACTACCGGCTTGTCGCCGAGGACCCGCAGTTCTATTACGACACCACAGGCACCGGCAACAGCCTCAGCGTGCAGCATCCACACACGCTGCAGCTGATCATGGATTCGCTCCGGTACTGGATCACCGAGATGCATGTCGACGGTTTCCGGTTTGACCTGGCGGCAACGCTGGCCCGGGAGTTTCACGAGGTCGACAGGCTTTCGACATTTTTTGACCTTATACACCAGGACCCCGTCGTGAGCCGTGCCAAGCTCATCGCCGAGCCGTGGGACATCGGTGAGGGTGGCTACCAGGTCGGGAACTTTCCAGCCCTGTGGTCGGAATGGAACGGCAGATTCAGAGATGCGGTGCGAGACTTCTGGCGGGGTGCCCCGTCGACCGTCGCGGAGCTGGCGTCGCGGCTCACTGGCAGCTCCGACCTGTATCAGAGCGACTCACGCAGGCCGGTGGCCAGCATCAACTTCGTCACCGCGCACGATGGCTTGACCCTCCGCGATCTTGTCTCCTACAACGAAAAGCACAACGAGGCGAACGGCGAGCAGAACGCCGACGGGGAATCGTACAACCGCTCGTGGAATTGCGGCGTAGAGGGCGAGACGGACGACCCCGCCGTCAGCAGGTTGCGCGCGAGGCAGGAGCGCAACTGCCTGACCACACTTTTCCTTGCGCAGGGCGTGCCGATGCTGCTGATGGGCGATGAGCTCGGCAGGACGCAGAAGGGCAACAACAATGCTTACTGCCAGGACAACGAGGTGTCGTGGGTCAACTGGGATCAGGTCGACGGGGACCTGCTGGAGGTGACGCGCTGGCTGATCGGGCTGCGACGCGAGCACCCCGTGTTTCGCCGGCGTCGCTGGTTCCAGGGGCGTCCGATTCGCGGCACTGTGGATATTGGTTGGTTCAAGCCGAGCGGAAAGGTGATGACCGACAAGGACTGGGTAGCCGGACATGAGCGCTCGCTGGGGGTCTTCTTGAACGGAAAAGGCATCCCGGGCCACGACGAACGCGGGCAGCCTCTCTTAGATGACTCGTTTCTCCTGGTGTTCAACGCCCACTCGCGGGAGGTCAAGTGGACGCTGCCCAAACAGTACGGCGGTCCCTGGAGGCTTCTCTACGACACCGAGCGGCTGCAGCCGGAGTCAGAGACGCGAGCCGTCAGCGATGTGGTGCGGACGGCGGGTCGATCCGTGCTGGTCCTGCAGCGGTTCTGACCGTCAAGGACACATTGGCGACTCTTCGGTCCTACGAGTCGGCGGCCCTCGGGTGTGTCAGCGTTTGAGACATGCCGACCAGATTTGCTGTGGCGATCACATGGCCCGTTATCGCAGCGTGGAAGGCGGCCTCCGATGCGCCGGGCTTAGAGCGAATGTTTGACGCGGGTTGCTTTGCTCGCTAGACGCCTAGAGGCACTGGTCCGCGTATTTCCGTTCGGCGGCGTCCCAAGGAAATACGTTCGGCGGATATAAGATCAGGATGACGGTTCTTGTCTGTGCTGAGTGGTTCGGGCAGATAGCCGGAAGCTGGGGACCGACCGCCCCAAGAATTGCAAGAGCCACCAGCGCCATAGCACCGCCCACCGCACCGAAAGCCATGATCGATGTCGATCGCGCGCGCACCAACTCCACAATCAGACCGACGATCAGGGCGGCTGACGCGGGAAAGCTGATGAACGCCATGTACAAATCACCCTCGAGGATCGCCCGGATCGCAATGCCCACCAGAAACCAACCAAGCAGGGTCGCCCGAAGCGGTCCGATGGTCAGCGCGCTGACTATGCCGGCAACCCCCATGCTGACGCCGAGGGCTCCGTAAAAGATCGCCAGCCATCCGTTCCAGGCCAGAACGCCCAACGCAATTCCGGCGAGGCTCGTAACCGCGATGTAGGCGCCCAAGACAATCCAGATCACCCGGAGGAAGCGTCCACTGGAAGCGCTTGAGACGTCGTCTTGGGACGGCTGCGAGGATTCAATGAGGAATTACGCACCTATGACTGCGTGATCGACCGGCTCGAAGGCACAGCCGACGTCGAATTGAACACAACCCTTGCCATGGCCCTTATCAAGAAAGGAATCGTATTGGGCTGGATGGGTCACACGGATGCGGAAATGGCCCAGTTCGAGCGAGTCGTCCAGCGCTTTGGAGCGGAGACCACGATCGAGCTCCAGGCGCAGGTCGCGATGGCCCTCTTATGCAAGGCCGACTCGCTGAATTCAGTGGAGCGGACTGACGACGCGATTCAGGTGTACGACGAAATCATTCGTCGTTTTCACGCTATCAGCGATCCAGGTGTTGCCAGGTGGGTCGATGGGGCCCGTGAATCCAGAGCCCAGGCACTGGCCAACACGTCGTCATAGAAGCCTCAGCCTGGGTCGCTACATGGTTGCGATCTGGTCGCCTAGCAACGCTCGACACATGGTGGAGCTGTGAACTCGTAATTTAGCTCACAGAATTGGCTCCCCTTAGTGGACGCTCTTCGAAGTCTTTTCTTGGTTCCTTCCCCTCAAGGAGTCGGGATTCTCGATCAGGTTTCGCTAGCCGGTGTCTTGCGCCGCCATATGGCTACAACACCATCATCGTCGCGGCTAGCCGCCGTTAGCCACCATCACGTCCGATGACTCTGGCGAGAGACTCGACAGCTTCGTCGATCCGCTCAAACGGCAGCCGGCCGTAACCCAGGAGGAGACCGCGGTCGCGCCCTCCGGCGAGCAACATCGGCGAGAGGGCGCGGACCGCAATCCCGCGGCTCGCAGCCATGCGGGCGAAAGCGCTGTCGTCAACGCTCTCTTGTAAGCGGAGAAGGACATGGAGACCGGCCGCAGCACCTTCCACCCGCAAGTGGGGCAGGCGGGCCGACAGAGCATCCACGAGTTGATCACGGCGGCGGCGGTAGAGGTGTCGGGCCCTGCCGACCTGGCGGTCGTATTCGCCGGTTGAGATTAGGTCCGCTAAGGCGAGCTGATCGATCGCCGGAGAGCCCGAATCACTGGCGCCTTTGCAGGCGCGCACCTCATCCACCAGATCGGCAGGGAGACTCAACCAGCCCAACCGGACGCCAGGTGCGAGCGTTTTCGACGCCGTCCCGACATGGACCACCCGGCCCGGATCGAGGCCCTGGAGCGCGCCGACCGCCGCGCGGTCATAGCGGAACTCGGCGTCGTAGTCGTCTTCGATGATGAGGCGGCCCTCACCAGCCGCCCAGCGCACGAGGGCCGTTCGTCGGGCTGAAGTCATGACCACTCCCGTCGGGAACTGATGCGCGGGCGTGACCACAACGGCGGCCGCGTCACTCTGCTTCAACTTGTCGGCGATAAGACCGTGGCGGTCGACTGGGCACGCAAGCAGCCGCAGCCCCGACGCCCGGACGGTCGCCCACTCGTCTGGCAGGGAGGGGGTCTCGAATGCGAGCGTCGTGGCCCCGCGAGCTGCGAGGACACGGCACAGAAGGTCAAGGGCCTGGGTGAACCCCTGGGTGATGACGATCCGCCCTGGGTCCGTGCGCACCCCGCGCACCCGGGCCAGGTAGTTCCGGACGGCCACCCGGAGCTCGATCCGGCCGCGATGATCGCCATAGTCGAGAGCGTCGCGCGAGGCGCTCCGGAGGGACCGCTCAACGGAGCGGATCCACGGTCGACGAGGGAAGAGCTCGACGTTCGGCGTAGTCGCGCTGAAGTCGAACCGCCACTCTGGCGTTGCCGGCTCAGGCTTGGCCAGCGCGGCGCTGGCGACACCGGCCACCGTCGCGGCGTGCCGTGGTTCCATGGCGAGGTAGCCTTCCGCCGCGAGCTGGTCGTAGACATCGGTCACGACGCCGCGCGACAAACCGAGGTTCACGGCCAGCGTCCGCGACGAAGGCAAGGTGGTTCCGGCGACCAGACGGCCCTCCTGGATCGCCGACCGAAGCGTTTCCCGCAGGTTTTTCCGCATCCGTCCGCGCCGGAGATCGACCTCCAGCAATAGATCACGAGCCCCGCCACTGGACTCATTTTGTTGGTGGGCTGTGGCTCTTGCCATGATGCCAAGAACCCTACAACATGGTTCGAAAGTGAAGCCCGAAGCTACATCACGCCAGTCGCCCGAAGTTAAACGCCGTGCAACCCGACGCCGCCGCATCCACGGTGGAAGCACCATGCACCGTCGGCTGGGCTTGAAATTGGACGGTCAACCTGGGGCACGCATCGGGAGCGCCGCGCTGCGTATGGGCGGGTCCGGCGTCGCGACGAACGCCAGTTCCGCCGCGACCGCAGCGGCGCTGACGGCGACCCTCGGACTCCCCGCTGTGGCTTGGGTCGCCGCGGTCCGACTGATGAACGGGATGGACATGGGGGTCGCGACGGGCCTGGGTTCGTTTGGCTTCTTTGCCGCGCGGTGGGTGTCGATGATGGCGGCGATGATGCTGCCGGGCGCGACGCCGGCAGTCTTCCGACGCGCTTATTCCGGCGGGCGCGTTAGGGCCGTGCCGATTTTCGTCGCGTCATATCTCGCCGTGTGGACGCTCGTCGGCCTCGCGGTGTACGCGTTGTACCGGCCGCACGAGACCCTGGCCGCCGGCATTTTAGTGATCGCTGCAGGCGTCTACGAGTTAAGCCCACTCAAGAACCAGTTCCGCCGGCGCTGCCAGCAGAACGTGCAGTCTGGATTTGCATTCGGGCTCTGGTGCCTTGGCTCGAGCTTTGGACTGATGCTGATGCTGATTTCGCTTGGCGTGATGAGCCTCACCTGGATGACCGTGATAGCCGTCCTCGTCATGGTCCAGCAACTTCTGCCGGCGAAAGCCGCCATCGATGTGCCTCTAGCACTGGCGATCGTCGGACTTGGAGTCCTCATCGTGATCGCGCCATCTTCGGTTCCCGGACTGACGCCGCCGATGTGAGACGACGTCGGTGGCTTGAGCAAGGCGCCAAACCGTCCGAATCAACACAAGAAGGAGAAAACCAATGACCGATCGGAAGACACGAGCAAGAAAGGAACGAACAACGAAGCCCGTGACGGAAGAACACCCGGTCCTGTCTCATAAGGATTGGCTTGCTGCGAGAACCGAGCTCCTGTTGGCCGAGAAGCAGTTCACGAAGCTGCGGGACAAGCTGACTCAGCAGCGGCGCGACCTGCCCTGGGAAAAGGTTGAGAAGGAGTATGCGTTCCGGGGGGCTAAAGGCCGGCAGACCCTGGCTGAGCTGTTTGATGGCCGCGGCCAGCTGGTCGTGTATCACGCCATGTTCGACCCGGCCAATGCCACATCGGACACTCCGTGGACCGAAGACGCCGCGTGTGCCGCCTGTTCGTTCTGGATCGACAACTTCGTCAACGTCATAGTCCACCTGAATCAAAGAGATGTGACGCTGGTTGCGGCGTCGCGGGCTCCCTTTAGCACAATCGCGGCCTACATGGAGCGCATGGGGTGGTCGTTCAACTGGGTCTCGTCCGGCGATTCGGACTTCAACTTCGATTACGGCGTGTCATTTCGGCCGATCGACATCGAGCAGGGCAACGACGTCTACTACAACTACCGCTCCGAGCCGAACTTTGCGAGCGAGCGGGAAGGCCTGAGCGTCTTCTTCAGGGACGACGACGACAACATCTTTCACACATATTCGGCGTATGCCCGTGGCATCGACATGGTCAACGCGGCCTATCACTACCTCGACCTGGTGCCTAAGGGCCGGGACGAGTCTGTCGTGGGGAAGCTTGGCTAAGTTCAACGCCACGATGAGTACTGAAAAAAGCTCGCAAAAATAAATGGCATCCAACTTGTCAGCCTATGAAGTGACAGGAGAAGGCCGAATGGGCGACGCAGTGGCGACGAAGAAAACGATCGGTCGCGTCCACGTGCGGCGCCAGCCCTCTCGCGGTCACTACGATCGCGACTCTATTTATGAAGTGCTCGACGAAGGTTTGGTCGCGCATGTGGCGTTCATGGAAGCAGGTCAGCCTTTCTGCATCCCGATGCTCCAGGCGCGGATAGGTGATGCGGTGTACTTGCATGGCTCGACGGCCAGCCGCACAATGCGCATCCTTGGTGGCGGTGCGCCAGCGTGTGTCACGGTGACTCTGCTCGACGGATTGGTCCTCGCACGCTCAGCATTCGAGCACTCTGCGAATTACCGGTCAGCTGTCCTCCTGGGTATCTTCGGTCGCGTTGCGGATCCTGACGAACGCATCGCTGCGCTCGCTGCCTTCACAAACAAGCTCGTGCCCGGTCGGTGGGAGGAGGTCCGGAAGCCGAGCCGTCAAGAGTTGAAGGCGACGGTGATTCTCTCCATGCCCATCGGTGAGGCCTCCGCGAAGTGCCGTTTCGGACCCCCCACAGACGATGGGAGCGTCGACGCGGGACTCGATATTTGGGCGGGAGTTGTGCGAATGCGGACCGCGTTTGACAATGTCGAGCCCTCGCCCGGCCTTAGACCTGGAATCCCAGTGCCCGCCAGCGCTGGACGATTGCTGGAGCGGAAGGGATGACACAGACAGGAGGCACAAGTTCAGGAGGACTCAACAAGATGAAAATTGCAGGCAAACAGTTCCCTGTCGTGGTGGACCGAGCGACGTTTCAAGCCGAGCTCGACGCCCTGCGGGTCCGGGAGAAGGCGCACACCCACGAGGGCGACGCGATTGCCGCGGCACGCCGCCGGCTGCCGATGGTCGAGGTGGACTCGACGCTCGCGCTGATCGGTCCGCACGGTCCGGTCACGTTGCTGGACGTATTCGAGGGCCGCCGGCAGCTCATCGCCTACTACTTCATGTGGTACGCCAGCCGACCGGCTGGCGAGCAGTGCGAGGGCTGCACGCTCTACAACGGGCAGGTTCGGGAGCTGTCGTTTCTGCATTCTCGTGACGTCACCTACGCCACGCTCTGCCAGGGTCCCTTCGAGGAGAGCGCCCGCTACCGCGACTTTATGGGCTGGGACATGCCCTGGTACTCGGCCCAGCAGTCGCTCGATACGCTCCTGACCGGGCGCCAGGTCGGCATGTTCCACCTGGTGTGCTACCTGCGGCAGGGAGACCGGGTGTTCGAGAGCTACTGGACCAACGGTCGTGGCGTCGAGGCGATGGACAACAGCAATTCGTTGTTAGACCTGACCGTGTATGGGCGGCAGGAGGCCTGGGAGGACTCGCCTGCGGGGTGGCCACGAAGGTCGGAGATCACCGGCGAGCAGGACGGGTACCGCACCGACGGACGCCCAATCGCCCAGTGGTCGCGCCTAGAAGCCGGCCGCTCCGACGACCTAGGGACTGCCGGGGTCTAAGAGCAGAACCTGCTCCCGCTCTGCAGACAACGAAGGAGAGAAAGACATGAGCAACTTCAACACCCTGATCATTGAACAGTTCCGCGCCAACGGGGGAAGAGGTGAGTTCGAGGGTGTTCCGCTCATCCTCCTCCACCTCGTTGGCGCCAGGTCGGGTACGAAGCGCGTGACTCCGGTTGTCTGCTACCCGCAGTCAGACGGCCGGTTCGCGATCATCGCATCCAATGGGGGCGCCCCGACGAACCCCAACTGGTACTACAACCTGAAATCGCACCCGGAAATCGACGTCGAATTCGGCGGCGAGATTTTCGCTGCCGCGGCCAGGGAACTCGAGGGTCGCGAGCGAGAGAACGTGTGGGCCGATGCACTCCGCGCGGCTCCCCAACTGGACGAGCACCAAAAGAAGACCTCGCGCACGATTCCCGTGATGCTGCTCGTCCCGATTTACGCCCGCCATGCGACTCACAGCCCTGACGCGACGAGTTTTGCAGCGGCCGGTGTCCACATACGCAAGATCCGGGACCCGAACCCGGGACAGCCCTTGATCACCAGCTAGCCAGACAACCTGGAGGAAAGAGACGCGCGAGAGAGTAGTCAGGAGACTCCCGGCCTGGCCGCTCAAGGCTTGGTTCGAGTTCGTCCGACCACGTCCGGACCAGGGATTCGAAACCTGAACCTTGCGGTTAACAGATCGCTGCACCCCGGTCAGAAATCGAGACTCGAGTTCGCTGCGTGCCCTTCAGCGCCGCCGTTTGCCACAGTCTATCGCTGGCGTTGCTGTACGAGCACGCCTCCCATGTGGTCACTTAAGAGACTACAATTGTGGTATGGCAGCAGTAGGGATCCGAGACCTGAAGACACACGCATCGGACATCGTCGAGCGGGCTGAGGCTGGAGAATCCTTCCTCATCACCCGTCGTGGTAAGCCCGTGGCGGTTGTGCTCCCTTTCACGGTCGAGGCAGAGGATCTGATCCTAGCCAACGCATCGCAGTTCATTCGGCTTCGCGAGCGGGGCCGCGCGGACCTGCGTAAGGGCAGGACAGTGGGCTGGCAATCGCTCAAGACCAAGGTTCGCGAGTCCAACGCAGTTCGGTGAGCTTTCGCGTTGAACTCGCCCGCGCCGCCGCGCGGTCCTTCGAGCTGGCTCCGCGACCGGAACGCAAGCGAATAGAGCGAGCTATCGACGCCTTGGCGACGAATCCAAGACCTCCCGGCAAACTGGTGAAGGCTATCCAGGGGACCAAGGACGGCTTCCTTCGAATGCGCGTCGGCGACTATCGGATCGTGTACGGCGTCATGGATCCAGACCGTGTTGTACTGATTCTCGGCATCATCCACCGCAAAGACCTCGAGCAATGGCTGCGCCAGCACGGCTAAGCGATTCATTGTTCCGGAGGTCGCCTTGCCATGGTGAGCCGGAATGTGTAGGCCGCTGTCAGCGAGCGGCCCTCACGGCTTAGATTCGCAAAGCTGAGGGGCACACAAATTCGCACGAGCTCAATCGACGACCCTAAGCTGTGGCCGGTCGCGGGATCCGCCGGCCCGTTCGATCGGCACGAAGTACCCGGGCGGCTGCCGGAGCAGGTGCAATTCCCTCCTGAGCTCATGGTTCAACTCCCGGGCATTGCAGCGGGCTAGGCCGCCAGCGTCGCCGACCGTGTATTCGCAGAACCGCGCCATCTCGTTCATGTAGCCGAGCACCGTTCGGCTCTCTGTCTTCGCAAGGGCGATGGAGCGAGAATCGAGGGCGCCCAAGCGGTCTAGCGGGAAGCTCTCGGCCTCGAGCTCCGTGTGAATGAACCGCACGACGGATGGGCCGATCGGCACCAGGTCGGCCTTGCGGATGTCCGGAACGAAAACCGAGAACAGGGTGCCGGCGTGGGCAATTAGCAGGCATTTTCGACTGTCGAGCCAGAGCAGGTTTGCGTACCAATCCTCGTCGCTAGGCTCGATCGTCACCAGGTCTCGTGGATGCGCCCTCAGGAGCGTGAGCATCTTGGCCGTACATCGCAGGACCACGCCTCCCATCGTATGAGCCTCATCACGCCATGCGAGTCATGGCCCGTGAGGTTGGCGTCGACGAGCGACCCGGCCACTATCGATGCGAGGTCTTTGGGTGTGCAGCCCAGGCGCTGCTGGTTTGTATACTCCGGACGCATTGCGGATTGTCGACATGCGGACGGACACGCTCACTATGCCAAGTCCCGACATGCGACGCGCAATGGCGAATGCCGAGCTCGGTGACGATGTCTTCGGGGAGGACCCCACCGTGAACCGCCTCCAGGACGTGGCCGCGGAGATGTTCGACAAGGAGACGGCGCTATTCGTCAGCAGCGGCACAATGGGCAACCTTCTAGGGCTTCTAGTTAACGCCCGCCATGGTGAAGAGCTGATCGCTGACGCGGATTCTCACGTGTTTCTAGCTGAAGCGGGCGGAGCTGCTGCCCTAGGTGGAATCCAGATCCTGCCCGTCCGTACCGAGGGCGGAATCATGGAGCCGGAGCAGGTTGCGCAGGCGATCCGCCCCG
>VBGV01000380.1 GCA_005880755.1 Chloroflexota bacterium | reverse complement strand
GGGGGCCGCTGGGTCGAGGCCGCAAGCGGCAAGACCTTCGAGACCATCAACCCCGCGACCGGCGAGGTCCTGGCGCGTGTGGCGGAGGGAGGCGCGGAGGACATCGACCGCGCCGTCGCGGCGGCGCGCAGCTCCTTCGACCGGGGCACGTGGCGCGACCTGCCGCCGGCGGAGCGGGCCAAGCTGCTGTGGCAGGTCGGCGACATGATCGAGGAGCGGGCCACCGAGTTCGCGCAGCTCGAAACCCTCGACAACGGAATGCCCATCAACGACGCGCTGCTCTTCCACGCTCCGCTGGCCGCGGCGACGTTTCGCTACTACGCGGGATGGGTGACCAAGCTGGACGGCGCGACGCAGCAGATCTCGCTGCCGGGCAAGTACCTCAGCTACACGCTTCGCGAACCCATCGGCGTCGTCGGACAGATCATCCCGTGGAACTTCCCGCTGTTGATGGCCGCGTGGAAGATCGCGCCGGCGCTCGCGTGCGGCAACAGCGTCGTGCTCAAGCCTTCGGAAGAGACGCCGCTCAGCGCGCTGCTGCTGGCCGAGCTTTTGCAGGAGGCGGACCTGCCCACCGGGGTCCTCAACGTCGTGCCGGGCCGCGGCGAGACGGCGGGCGCGCGGCTGGCCTCGCATCCGGACGTCGACAAGATCGCCTTCACCGGCTCCACCGAGGTGGGCAAGCTCATCACCAAAGCGTCAGCCGAGAGCAACCTGAAGCGCGTCAGCCTCGAGCTCGGCGGCAAGTCGCCCAACATCGTCTTCGCCGATGCGGACCTGAGCAGGGCAGTGTCCGGAGCGTTCTTCGGCATCTTCTTCAACCAGGGCCAGGTGTGCTCGGCGGGTTCGCGCCTGTTCGTGCAGGAAAAGGTGTACGACCAGACGCTCGACGAGCTGCTGAAGACGCTGAAGGACACGCGCATCGGTCCCGGCATCGATCCGGTGACGCAGATGGGACCGCTGGTGTCGAAGACGCAGATGGAGCGCGTGCTGGGCTACATCCACACCGGCAACGAGGAAGGCGCGCGTCTATTGGCGGGCGGCCACCGCGCGGGCGGTCTCGATTCCGGTTATTTCGTGGAGCCGACCGTGTTCGCGGACGTCGACGGCAAGATGCGGATCGCGCGCGAAGAGATCTTCGGGCCGGTCGTCGCCGCCATCCCGTTCTCTGACGAAGACGACCTGGTCGCCAAGGCGAACAGCACGATCTACGGCCTGGTCGCCGGTGTGTGGACCGGCAACGTGAGCCGCGCTCACCGCGTGGCGCACGCGCTGAAGGCGGGCACGGTCTACGTCAACTGCTATCACATCGTCGACCCTGTCACACCCTGGGGCGGGTACAAGCAGAGCGGATGGGGGCGGGAGCTGGGCCCGTACGCGCTGGACCTCTACACGGAGACCAAGAACGTCATCGTCGACATCACCTGACGGTCACGTACGCAGCGCGGCGATGCCCCTCCAGTCGGCGATCAAGCCCTGACTGAGCGTCCGCCAGATGAGGCTGCGGTGGCGCCAGGCGGGCTCTGCGAGGAGCAGGGCCAGGATCACCGCGAGGACGAAGTGCGACGGGTAACTCATGCGGATGTAGGCGCCGAAGTCGTACGTCGCGTGGGCGACCGCGGCGGTGGTCGTGTTGAGGTGCCGCCTGATGAGGCCGTATCCCAGGCCATGGATGAAAACCATGCCCAGAATCGGCGTGAACCCGTACTGCACGTGCAGCATTGCGAAGAGCGCGGCCGTGACGACGATGCCGAACCTCGGCTGGAGCGCCCCTCGGAACAGCGTTTCCTCGCCGACCCCCGCGAGGACCGCGAAGATGGGAAGGGTCCACCACGGCAGGTCGCCGAAGATGTGCTGCGAGTTGGCTGAGATCGCGTAGAGCGCCTGCGGAGTCAGGAAGAAGGTCAGCAGGTTCACCGGGATGTTGGACAGCGAGAACACCTGCGCGAGCAGCAGCGCCAGCGCCACCTGCCACCAGCTCGGCGACGCCCATCCCAGCCTTTCGATCGCCGGCCGCCACGTCCGCCACACGCCGAGGCCGACGCCGGCCAACGCCAGGGCGACAAGCGACAGCTCTGTTCCCGCAAGCGCCTGCAGCGATTCCTTACCGTACGAACGGGGGTCGAGCGCGAGGCCGCTGACCTGGTAGTAGACCCAGTGGGTCGCCACGCCGACAGCCAGCTGGACCGCGACGAGCAGCAGCGGATCGGTCCGGGTTGAGATGAACGCGCGCCAGAGGCTGAGCGCGATCACCAGCAGCGCGCCCGCGACGAGGAACCAGCGGGCCGGCGCACCTCCTCCCAGGATCCGAAGCAGGCTCGCAGCGGCGATGAAAAGGGCGCCGGCCGCGCTCAGCGAGATCGCGGTCAGGGCTGCCCAGCGCCGAGTGCGGCCGATCGCGGCGATGAGCACCAGTCCGGCGGCGAGCCATTGCGCCGTGTACGTCGAATTCAGCGTCGCGCCGGGCGGGGTCAGCAGGACGCCGGCGACGGCGAATATCGGGATCCACAGCCGCGCCGTCAACCACGAACGGCGGATCACGTCTCAACCCTACCCGGCGGTACGCTGACCCTGGTTTGCGTTCGGGGGTCCTCTGCGTTTTGAGTGTTTTGTGGGTCGCGGTGCAGCCGCCGGGTCCGAGTCCGACTGAGCCGGCGCCAGCATCTCCGGCTGCGGCGCCGCGGCTCGCGGCGGTATCCGCGGCCGACGTCTTCCAGTACCCGCTGCCCACCTGGTCGCCGCACTGCCTGGGATTTGGGAGCCAGTGGCGGTACTGCAACGGCACGGCGCTGCGTGCGTGCCCGTCCGGAGCGGTCTGGCTGCACACCGGCGCAGACATCGCCACCGGCATCCAGCCCGTGACCGCCGCCGGTGACGGCGTGATCGTGGGCTACCTCATCGACCCGACGTTCCGCGGCGGCGTGCTGATCCGACACCAAACCACAGCGGGCGCGGTCATCACGCAGTACTGGCACGTGTGGCTGCGGCCGGGCTTCGCGGTCGGCACGGCGGTGAAGCGAGGCGAGGCGTTCGCCGACGTGGCGGACATGGGCAGTCGCACGCACCTGCACTTCGCGGTGTT
>VBGV01000123.1 GCA_005880755.1 Chloroflexota bacterium | reverse complement strand
CTCGGACCTGAGGTCGAAACCGAGTGGTACAACTTCGAGGCGCTCAACATCACTGCCGGCCATCCCGCGCGTGAGAACTGGGACTCTTTTTACTTCAGCCCTGAGCTTCTGCTACGTGCGCACACGTCGCCGGTGCAGATACGCGCGATGCAGCGCATCAAGGAACCGCCGATCTACATCATCACCCCAGGCCGCTGCTACCGCCGCGACGCGCCGGAGGCGACGCGGCTGCCTTACTTCAGCCAGGTCGAGGGTCTTGCGGTCGACAAGGGCCTGACGGTCGGCGACATGAAGGGCACGCTGCTCTACATGATCCAGTCGCTGTACGGACGCGACCGCAAGGTGCGCGTGCGTCCAAGCTACTTTCCCTTCACCGAACCTAGCTTCGAGTTCGACGTTTCATGCGGCATCTGCGGCGGGGTCGGGTGCAAGAGCTGCAGGCACAAGGGATGGCTCGAGGTGGGCGGCTGCGGCATGGTCCATCCGCAGGTGCTGCGCAACGGGGGCATCGATCCGACGCAGTGGAACGGATACGCGTGGGGATTCGGCATCGAGCGGATGGCCATGCTGAAGCACGACGTGGACGACATCCGCCTCTTCTACGAATCGGACCTGCGCTTCCTGGAGCAGTTCTGATGGTGGTCCTGCATCGACGACTACGAGACTCCCGGATAGTCCGGACGAAGCGACCCGAAGTCGAAGCGATTCCCCGGATAGTCCGGACTATCCGGATGGGGGTCGCATAGGAGGTGCGAATCTCGTACGAGTGGCTCGGTGATTTTGTCGACCTCGACGGCGTCACGCCGAAGGACGCCGCCGACGTCCTGACGCGGCTCGGAGTCGAGGTCGAGTCGCTGACCCTGGTCGACCTGTCGCAGATCGTCATCGGCAAGGTGCTCGAGCAGGTGAAGCATCCGACGTCTCGCAACGACCTGTGGGTGCACCAGGTAGACATCGGTGGGAAGACGCTGCAGATCATCGCCGGCGCGCCGAATGCGGTTCCCGGGTCGCTGGTCCCCGTCGCACTGCCCGGCACCACGGTGCCCAACGGCACGCCGGTCAAGGACACGAAGATCGCCGGCTACGACGCGAAAGGGATGCTGTGCTCTTCGGATGAGCTGCTCCTCGGTGGCGATCACTCGGAAAGAAAGATCCTCATCCTGGACAGCGGGAAGCCTGGTGATCCGCTGACGACAGTGATCCCGAGCCAGGCGATCATGGAGGCCGAGATCACCTCCAACCGGCCCGATGAGATGGGCCACCTCGGCGTGGCGCGGGAGCTCGCCGCGGGGCTCGACCGGGCGATGCAGCGGGACTTCATGCCCGCGTTCACGGGCACCGCCGACCCGCCTGGTCGTGACCTGGTGAATGTCGCGATCGACGACCCCGACCTTTGCCGCCGCTACATCGGGGGCGTGATCAAGGGTGTCAAGGTGGGGCAGAGTCCCGACTGGATGCAGCGGAGGCTGCGCGCATGCGGCGTGCGCCCCATCAACAACATCGTCGACATCACGAACTACGTGCTGCTGGAATACGCGCAGCCCCTGCACGCATTCGACCTGGCGAAGCTGACCGGGCCTGAGATCCACGTCCGGCGAGCGCGTGCGCACGAAAGGCTGCTCTGCCTCGACGGGGTGGAGCGAGAGCTAACACCTGAGATGCTCGTCATCGCCGACGCCACCCGTCCCGTCGCCGTCGCCGGTGTGATCGGCGGCGAAGAGTCCGCGGTCACGTCTGACACGACCGACATCCTTTTGGAGTCGGCCAACTTCGACGGGCCTAGCGTCCGCCAGACTTCGCGGGCCCTTGGCCTGCGCACCGAAGCGTCCGCGCGCTTCGAACGGGCGCTTCCGCCCGAGCTCGCGCTGGCCGGCGCCCGGCGCGCCGCCTCGTTGATTGCGGAGCTGGCCGGCGGCAAGGTGCACCGCGAGTGGGCTGACGTCTACCCGCGGCCGCAGGAGCCGGTACGGGTCAACCTGCGACCCGCACTGATCGATGACGTGCTCGGCACGCATGTCCCTCTCGAGGAGGCGGAATCGATCCTCAAGCGCCTGAACTTCCACGTGAAGGTGCAGGGCGACGGGGAGTGGGACGTGCTGCCGCCGGTGTTTCGGCTCGACGTCACCATTCCCGAAGACCTGGTCGAGGAGGTCGGAAGGGTGTACGGCTATGACCGCGTGCCGCCGACTCTGCCCGGGCGCCGCCACGACAGATGGACGCCGCTCGCGCCCAGCGTCGATCGCCGGCTCGACGTCGCGCGCGAGGTGCTCGCCGGCGCGGGATTCACGGAGACCTGGAACCCAGCGCTGGTGTCGGGCAAGAGGCTGGAGGACATGCGCATCTCCGCGCACGCCATGCGGGTGATGAACGCGCTGAGTGACGACATGGACACCTTGCGGACTTCGCTATTGCCGTCGCTCGTCGACGCGGCGGCCTTAAACCGTGATCGCGGCCGTCTCGACGTCCGCCTCTACGAGATCGCGGAGGCCTACCTGGCTCGGGTGGGAGAGAAGAACGGGGAGCAGCCTGAGGAGCCGCTTCGCCTCGCCGCCGTGGCGTCCGCCGGAGGGTCGGCGGCCGAAGGCGGCGCCGCGTTCTACCGGCTCAAATCCGTCCTGGATGAAACCATCGGATCGCTGTCGGCTCCGCCGTGCACGTATCAGCGGGCGGCCGCGCAGCTGTTTCATCCCGGTCGCTGCGCCGCGGTGGTGATGGACGGCCGTCAGCTCGGTTACGTCGGCGAGCTGCATCCGTCTGTTACTGCCGCGGCCAAGCTCGAGGGAAGATTTGTGGCGTTCGAGGTCGACGTCGAGCCGCTGCTCGCCGCGGCGCGCATCCCTCGCGGCCAGCCGCTGCCGCGCTTTCCGGCCGTCGAACGCGACCTCGCCGTCGTGGTCGAGGAAACCGTCGCCGCGGGCGCCGTTCTCGCGTCGATCAAGGAGTCCGCCGGCGATCTTCTCGAGGCGGCGCGCGCGTTCGACGAATACCGCGGCGCCCAGGTTCCCGAGGGGCACAAGAGCATCGCGTTTACCTTGACTTTCCGAAGCCCGGAGCGCACCCTGACGGACGCTGAAGTGGACAAGGTGATGTCGGAGATCAAGCTGGGGCTGGAGAAAAGACACCGCGCCAGGTTCCGAGAGTGATCGCGGGCGCGAATTTCGCACGCATCAGCGTGCCGTTATTTCGGGGGAAGCCGTAATTGACCTGGATCGACATCTTTCCAATCGTGCTCATCGTTGCGTACGGCGTGGGCGGTTTCTTCAGCGGCCTCATCCGCCGGTTCATCGGCCTGGTCGCGCTCTTCATCGCGGTCTGGGCGGCGACGAACATGGGTCTCCAGGCGGGTGGCATCCTGCAGCAAACGTCGAGCTTCGAGTTGGCCGACGCTCGCGTCTATGGCTTTTTTGGAATCATCGTCGCGTTGCTGGTGATCGTCGAGGTCGCGACGCAGCTCGCGCACTCGCAGATCCAGATCCCGGCGGTCGTCTTGAACCGGACGCTCGGCACCCTGGTCGGCGTGAGCACAGCGATCCTGTTGTCGGTGATCGTCGTCTATGAGATCGGAGCAGCGTCCAACCCCATCGGCGGCGCGCAGCTCGATCCGCTGCAGCAGAACCTGCGCGATTCAGTGCGCCACTCGCTCTTCATGGTCAAGCTGGTCAACGCGATCGACAGGCCGATCCTCGCTTTGTTCCAGCCGTTGCTGCCTGGAGACCCGCAGGTCTACTTCGGTCCAGGGCCGGTCAATCCCTAAACCGAACCCGTGAGTCGCGAGCTCTTCCAACGCCTGCGCGAGCAGGCGGTGCAGATCCACGTGGAAGACCACCTTCGGGCACGCCTCGAACGTGGCGACCGGCTGCGCGTAAAGCTCGGACTCGATCCGACCGCTCCGGACCTGCACGTGGGTCATCTCGTCGTACTTGACGTCTTGCGAGCGTTTCAAGACGGCGGACACACCGTCGTGCTCATCATCGGCGACTACACGGCAATGATCGGCGATCCGAGCGGCCGCTCCGAGACGCGTCCCATGCTGACGGAGGAACAGGTCGCGGCCAACGCTGAAACCTATTTCCAGCAGGTGGATCTCGTGCTGGACCGGAGCAAGATCGAGGTGAGACACAACTCGGAGTGGCTTGCCGCGATGAGCGCGGCCGACGTCCTGCGTCTCATGGCGAAGGCAACCCTGCAGCAAGTGCTGCAGCGCGAGGACTTCGCGGACCGAATGAAGTCAGGGGCCGCGATCGGCGCACACGAGATCCTCTATCCGTTCAGCCAGGCGTACGACTCGGTTGCCGTCGAGGCCGATGTGGAGATCGGCGGCACCGACCAGCTCTTCAACCTGTTGTTCGGACGCGAGATCCAAAAGTCGTTCGGACAGGAGCCGCAGGATATCGCGGTGTTTCCGCTGCTCGAGGGCACCGACGGCGAGCAGAAGATGTCGAAGTCGCTGGGCAACTACATCGGGCTGGCGGAGCCACCCGAGGAGATCTACGGCAAGACGATGTCGATCCCGGACCGACTGATCGAGAGATACGTCCGGTTCGTATCCGGCCTAGATCCCGACGAGCAGGCCGGCGTCCTTGCGATGAAACCGCGTGACGGCAAGGCGGCACTGGCGCGCCAGCTGGTCGCGCGTTTGCGCGGGCCAGACGCTGCCGATCGAGCTGAACACGACTTCGACACAAAGTTCCGCAAGCGAGAGACACCCGAGCAAATAGATGAATTCCAGACGGGATTTCCGATTCGATTGATCGAGGCTATGGTCAAGAGTGGTTTGGCGAGATCGAACGGCGAGGCGCGACGATTGATCGAGCAGCGCGGCGTCAAAATCGATAGCAAGATCGCGACAGCCGACGACCCACTAAAACCTGGGAATGTCGTGCAGGTCGGAAAGCGGCGGTGGATTCGAATTGTCGTGAAGTAGAATGGGCGAAAGCATGTTCGGAGGGTGCCTCTAGATGTCCGGTCATTCCAAGTGGGCCGGGATCAAGCACAAGAAGGCCATCGTCGACGCCAAGCGCGGCCAGGCGTTCACCCGGGCCAGCCGGGAGATCACGATCGCCGCGAAAGAAGGCGGTGGCAACCAGGAAGGCAACTTCCGGCTGCGGCTTGCGATGCAGAAGGCGCGTGAGATCAACATGCCGACCGACAAGATCCAGAACGCGATCAAGCGGGGGACGGGGGAGCTGGCGGGCGAGAAGCTCGAAGAGGTCCGCTACGAGGGCTACGGCCCGGCGGGTGTGGCGGTCATGGTCGACACCTTGACCGACAACCGCAACCGCACATCGGCTTCGATCCGCCACCGGTTCTCGAAGCTGGGCGGCAACCTTGCCGAGAGCAACGCGGTGGGGTGGATGTTCGAGCGCAAGGGCGTGATCGCTGCCAACGCGGGCAAAAACGATCCCGAGGAGGTTGGCCTCGCCGCCATCGAAGCCGGCGCCGATGACGTGCAGGTCGATGGCAAGTCGATCGAGATCACCGCGCCGCCCAACGCCTTCGAGAAGGTCAAGTCGGCGGTGGAGTCGCTCGGCGTCAACGTCGAGAACGCCGAGATCACGATGCAGCCGAAGCAGACCGTCGCGGTGACCGAGGACAAAGCCGCCGCGGTGCTCAGGCTGATGGAGTCATTGGAGGAGGACGACGACGTCCAGCAGGTATACGCCAACTTCGATATTCCAAACGACGTTCTTGAACGCGTCTCAGCACAGGTGTAGAACGATGTTGGACCGATGCCTGGCCAGCGCGACGGACTGATCCTCGGCGTCGACCCAGGCCTGGCCGGCACAGGGTTCGCCCTGTTCGCCGAGCCGAACCTCGTCCTTTCATGCAGCACCGTCGTCACCATCCCCGGTCGCGATGGCGCGCGCCTGCTCACCATCACCAACCACCTTCGCGCGCTGCTCGCGGAGCACCCGCCCGCGGAAGCTTCGATCGAGGAGCTCTTCATGGGCCGCAACGCCACGAGCGCCGTCGGGGTGGCGCAGGCGCGAGGCGCGATCCTCAACGTGCTCGAGGAGTGCGGGGTGCCTGTCTTCGAGTACAAGCCGAGCCAGGTGAAGGTGATCCTCACCGGTTACGGCAACGCCGACAAGTCACAGATCTCACGCATGCTGTCCGCCCAGGTCAAGATGCCCGAAGGCCGCATGGACGACCACGCGCGAGACGCGATCGCGATCGCGCTGTGCCACGCGCGGAGCCGGCGCTTCACACGGGCGGCAGCAAGGTGATCGCGCACCTCAGCGGAGTCGTGCGAAGGGCGGGCTCAGACTTCGTCGTGCTCGACGTCGGTGGCGTCGGCTATCTCGTGACGGTGGCGACGCAAACGCGACAGCAGCTCCCACCTCCTGGAGGCGATGTCGAGCTGCACATCCATACACATGTGCGCGAAGACCAGCTCAACCTCTACGGATTTGCGTCCGTCGAGGAGCTCGAGCTGTTCGAGATGCTGATCCAGGTCGACGGGGTGGGGCCGAAGGTCGGCCTTAACATCCTGAGCGCCGCCAGCCTCGAGGTCCTGAAGCGCGCCATCATGAGCGAGGATGCTGCTCCCATCAGGCGTGCAAGCGGCGTCGGGGCCCGCACGGCGGCGAAGGTGATCATCGAGCTCAAGCCGCGATTGGACGCGGTCGCCGCGCTCGAGGCGGTGCCCCGCGCCGCAGCCGTGGCGGGCGATGGAGCTGTGCCGAAAGCCGTGGAGTCGGCCCTGCGCAATCTCGGGTTCTCGTCCCAGGAGGCGCGAACCGGCATCGAGTCGGTGGACTGGAAGGCGTCACCGGACACGCAACAGGCGCTTGCCGCGGCGCTCAGAGCGTTGGGTAGGAAGTGACCGAAGAAAAGGTCCTGAATGCCAAGTCCGACGACGAGCAGTTCGACCTCACTTTGCGGCCGAGGCTGCTCTCCGAGTACGTCGGCCAGCAGCAGGTCCGCGAGAACCTGAGCATCCTTCTCGAGGCGGCGCGCCGCCGCGATGAGCCGGTGGAGCATGTGCTTCTCTGCGGTCCGCCGGGTCTCGGCAAGACCACGCTGGCCCACATCATCGCCAACGAGCTCGGCGTGGCGATCAAGGTCAGCTCGGGCCCGGCGATCGACCACCAGGGCGCCCTGGGCTCCATCCTTTTGAACCTCACCACGCGCGACGTGTTCTTCATCGACGAGATCCACCGCCTCAACACCGTGGTCGAAGAATC
>VBGV01000122.1 GCA_005880755.1 Chloroflexota bacterium | reverse complement strand
ACTCGCCATACAACACGCGCATCCACGCCGGACTGCCGCCCGGCCCCATCAGCAACCCTGGCAAAGCCGCGCTGGCCGCGTGCATCAACCCTCCCAAGACGAACTTCCTCTTTTACTTCACAGACAGGCAGGGCACGACGCATTTCGAGACCAACGAGCAGGACTTTGAGCGCGACAAGCAGCAGTACGGCGTGAGCGGAAGCTGAAGATCTATTTACTGGGCGACGGGATCTCCTACTCCCACAGCCCGGCCATGCACAACGCCGCGTTTGGGGCGCTGGGGATGGACTGGACCTATGACCTGCTCGACGTTTCGCCGGCGCAGCTTCGTGGAGCGGTGGCGGAGCTTCGGGCAGAGGATGTCGGCGGGGCCAACGTCACCATCCCGTACAAGCAGGTCGTGATGGATCAACTCGACACGATCGCCCCCGATGCGGTGCGCGCGCGCGCAGTGAACACGATCGTCAACGACCGCGGCCGTCTCGGCGGCTACAACACCGACATCCCCGCGATCCGGGCGGCGATTGAACAGGTCGGTGTCGAGCCGGAGAGTGTGAACGCGGTCATCCTCGGCGCCGGCGGCGCCGCCCGCGCGGCCGCCGTGGCGATGGAAGGAGCGCATCTGACGTTTGTGATGCGGCATCCCGAGGAGGCCGACGTACCGGGACGGAAGGTCCGATGGGACGACCCGTCGGTCGCGGCGCTGACCCGCTCGGCCGACGTGCTCGTGAATGCAACCCCGCTAGGCAGGCGCGAGGAGATGCCCCTGCGCCCGGCGGCGCTGCCGCGCGAGGGCGCGGTGATCGACCTCGTCTACGTGACCGGCGGAACCCCGCTCGTGCGCAAGGCACGCTCGCTCGGGTTGAAGACGGTCGACGGTTGGGAGGTATTGCTGTCGCAGGGCGCGATCTCTTTCCTCTTGTGGACTGGGCAGAGCGCGCCGCTCGACGCGATGCGGGAGACTCTCCAACCGTGAATGCGTACCTGGTCGCCCTGCTGTGGGCGGTCGTCGGCGCCGCCGGCGGCTGGTTCGTCAGGTGGGGGTCGGTGAAGCTGGCGGTGCTCGAAGGGCTGGAGCCCGGGCGCAGGTGGTGGCAGGAATACGGCCCGCCGGTGGTGTGCGCCGCGCTGTTTGCGATCTACGCCTTTGAGATCACCTCGTTACCGCTGCTCATCGTTCGCAGCGTGTTCGTGCTCGTGCTGGTCCAGGTCATCTTCTTCGACTTCGAGCACCACCTCATCCTCGATCGAGTGATGTTTCCGGCGATGGCCTTCGCGCTCCTGGTCACGCTTACTCCGCTGGTGAGCGGCAACGTGGGACTGTGGCACCAGGCATGGTTCGCGGGCATCGGGTTGGGAGTGGCCGCGGGCCTGCTCTTTCTGCTCCTCTCTTTTGCCGGGTCAGCGATCTTCAAAGCTGAAGCGCTTGGATTCGGGGACGTGAAGCTCGCGCTGTTCATGGGCTTGCTGCTCGGCTGGCCGTACACGTTCACGGCGCTCTTCTATGGTGTCCTGCTCGCGGCGGTCGGCGCCATCGCCTTCATCGTCATGCACCGCTCGGTGAAAGGCACTATCGCCTACGGTCCATACCTGGCGGCGGGAGCGCTGCTGACGCTTCTCCAGCTGCCGTAGGCTGAAGCGGGCCAAAAAAGGGAGAATAGCCGGCCATGAGCAAGCTCCTTCCCGGCGAGAACCTCGTCCTGCAAGATCACCCGCACTGGATCACAGTGGTCAAGAGCGCCGTTGTGCCGGTGGTCCTCCTGGTCGTCGTCGCGGTCGCCGACTTCACGATCCTCGGCCCCGACTACGGCTTCTACACGCCTAACCTGCGCAAGGTCCTGAGCGCGCTGGTGATCGCGATCGCATTGCTCTGGTTCATCGTCGTGTGGATACGCTGGCAGTCGATCACCTACGTCCTGACCGACCAGCGGATCAAGCTCGAGTCCGGCGTCTTCGGCCGCCAGGAGAAGATCATCCCGATCGACCGGGTCCAGGACTGCACGACCAAGCAGTCGCTCATCGGTCGCATCCTCGGCTACGGCCGCGTGGAGGTCGATGCGGCCGGCGCGCAGGGAGCCGAAGTGCTCGACCACCTGCCCAAGCCCGGAGAGTTCCGGGACCAGGTCTTCGTCCAGTCGGAGAAGCGGCGGGGCGGGATGGCTCCCTCGGCGCCCTCGGCGGCTCCCGTCCCCTCCAATCCCAGCGGAATCTAACGACCCGCGCAAGCCCCTGGCGTTGCTCGGCTTCATGGGGTCGGGCAAGACGCTGGTGGGCGCGCTGGTGGCTCAACGGGGCCACGCGACTTTTTTCGACCTCGACCACCTGGTCGAGGACAAAGCGGGGATGTCCGTGGCGGAGATCTTCGCCACCCACAGCGAGGAGGCGTTTCGCGCTTTCGAGAAGGAGACGCTGCCCGGCCTGCTGCGGCCAGGGGCCGTGGTGGCGCTCGGCGGCGGCGTGGTGATGGACGACGACAACTGGCGGCTGATATCGGAGAAGGCGATCACGGTTTATCTCGAAGTACCCTTCGAGACGATCTGGCAACGAATCCACCGCCTGCCCGGCCGGCCTCTGATCGCCAACCGCACCGTGTCGGAGGTCGAGGCCATGTTTGACCGGCGCCGCCCGCGCTACGAGCAGGCCGACCACCGCGTGGACGGCACGCGCGAGGCGGGCGTGGTTGCGGACGAGGTGTTGAAGCTTTGGTCCGCCTGATCCTCGACTCGTCCACTGGGGGCTATCCGGTCCTGATCGGAACCAACCTGCAGCGCGAGCTGCGCAACGTCATCACCCGCCTCGACCCGACCGGCGCGGCGATCGTCACCGACCACAACGTCAGGCCGTACGCGGTGAAGGTGGCGAAGGCGATCAAGAGGGCCGGCCTCAAGACTTCCATCCACGCCATGCCCGCGAGCGAGCGCTCCAAGTCCATGAGCCAGCTGGAGGACGTGTTGACGTTTCTCGAGCGGCAGCAGATCGATCGCGGAGGCTGCGTGATCGCCGTGGGCGGGGGCACGGTCGGCGACCTTGCAGGCCTGGCGGCCGCGATCTGGCAAAGGGGCGTCCGGCTGGTCGCGGTGCCGACCACGCTGCTGGCCATGGTGGACTCGAGCATCGGCGGCAAGACCGGCGTCAACGGCCGGCGCTCGAAAAACGCGATCGGCGCGTTCTGGCAGCCCTCGGCCGTGATCGCCGACCTCTCCGCGATCGAGACGCTTCCGGTCCCGAGCTATCGGGACGCCTTCGCCGAGGTTGTAAAGTACGCCGTCGCCATGGACAAAGGACTCTTCGACCTGCTGCAGCGAAATGGTCCCCGCCTGGTCGAGCGAGACACCGCCATGCTCGAGCGCGTGGTCTTCCGGTGCGTCGCCGCCAAGGCGCTGATCGTGGCCAAGGACGAGCGCGACCGCGGACCGCGCGCGATTCTCAACTACGGTCATACCGCAGGCCACGCGCTGGAGGCGGCGACCGGGTTCCGCATCACCCACGGCCGCGCTGTCGCGTTCGGGCTGCGGGTCGCCGCGCGCATCGCCCTGGCCCTGGACCTGTGCAGCAAGCGGACCGTCGATTCCCAGGATGAGCTGCTGGACGCCTTCGGCCTTCCTGACAAGCCGCCCCATGCCGACCCCAAACGAGTGCTGGCCGCCATGGCACTGGACAAGAAGGCACGGCGTGGCAAGGTCGCATGGGTCATGCCGCGACGCATCGGACACGCCGAAATTGGGCACACCGTGCCCGCCCCGGTGGTTCGCCGCGTCGTCACGAGGTCGCTGGCATGAAACGCGTGGTGGTGGTCCACGGACCGAATCTCAACCTCCTGGGCAAACGGGAGCCGCACATCTACGGCACCCGCTCGCTGGATGACCTGAACCAGACCGTGCGCGACAAGGCGGGCAAGCTCGGCCTGGAGGTCACTGTCTTCCAGAGCAACCACGAGGGCGAGATCATCGACTTCCTGCAAAAGGAAGCGCCCGGCTCCGCCGGCATCGTGATCAACCCGGGCGCGCTGTCCCACTACTCGCTCGCCCTCTACGATTGTCTGCAGGCGCTCGCGCTGCCCGTCGTGGAAGTCCACCTCTCCAACATCCACGCGCGCGAGGAGTTCAGGTCCAAAAGCGTGACCGCGCGCGCCGCGCGGGGCGTGATTACGGGACTGGGATTTGCGGGATATGAACTGGCACTGGAGTTTCTCGCGAAACAAGAATGATTTCAACGAATGATTTTCGCCCCGGGACGATGTTCGAGATGGACGGGCAGCTGCTGTCCGTGGTCACCGTCGAGCACATCAAGCTCGCGCGCGCCGGCGCCGTGATCAAAGCCAAGCTGCGCAACGTGCTGACCGGCTCGAACTTCGAGCAGAGCTTCCGAAGCGGAGACAAATACCGACCGGTCCGCATCGACAGCCAGGAGGCGACCTACAGCTACTCCGACGGAACGCATCACTACTTCATGGACACCAAGACGTACGACCAGGTGGCCGTGGACGAGGACATGCTGGAGTCCGTGCTTCCCCTCTTGAAGGAAGGGAGCACGGTCTTCCTCCAGCGATACCAGGACCGCCTGATCGGGGTCGAGCTGCCGATCAACGTCGACCTGAAGGTCGTCTCGACCGATCCCGGATTCAAGGGCGACACCGTTTCGGGCGCGACCAAGCCCGCGAAGCTCGAGACGGGGACCACAATCCAGGTGCCGTTGTTCATCCAGTCGGGCGACGTGATCCGGGTGGACACTCGCGACCAGTCCTACGTGGAGCGCGCCTGAGGCTGGGCCCTAAACCGGTTCACGCCCCGCCACGCGCAACTCTGAGGCGTAGGATCAGTCGGTTATGAGTGAGAACGGTTCCCTGGGAGCGGTCCGTGTGGCCAACGAGGTGATCGCGAGCATCGCAGCCTTGGCCGCATGCGAAGTCGAAGGTGTGGAGGGTATGGACGAGGCCGCGGCACGTCATTTCGGCGATTTTGTTCGACGCCAGGCGGCGCATCGCGGCGTCCGTGTGCACATCGAGGGCGATCGTTCGATCCATCTCGAGGTGTTCATCACCGTCGACTCGGAGGCCAAGCTCGCGGACGCGGCCGCGGCGGTGCAGGCCAACGTCGTCGAAGCGACGGAGCGAATGCTTGGCCTGGAGGTCGGTGAGGTGAACGTCTTCGTGTCGAGCGTCGCCTTCGCCAGCTAGCGAGCGGCGTTGGGCAAGCGCCACCAGGCCAGGGAGCTGGCGCTCAAGGTTCTCTTCCAGCTCGAAGGCACCGAAGACGATCCGGAGGAGGTGCTGCTCTACCACGCGTCCGAGAACGGCGCGGGCGAAGACGTCACGAATTTTGCGCGCCAGCTCGTGGACGGGGTCATCGACAATCGCGACCGGCTCGACGCGATCATGAGCGAGGCGTCGGAGCACTGGAAGCTCGACCAGATGACGAAGGTCGACCGCAGCATCCTGCGAATCGCGGTCTATGAGATCGCCATCGACCGCAAGGTGCCGACCAAGGCGGCGATCAATGAATCCATCGAGCTGGCCAAGACCTTCTCGGGCGACGAATCCGGCAGGTTCGTCAATGGGATCCTGGGCCGGGTGGCCGCAACGGCGACTTGAGTCAGGTCCGGGAGCTCGACGATCTTCTCGCCGAGCTCGAAGCCACGATGGGCAAGCTGGCGGAGGGGACGTCGCCCCTGGAGGAGCTGGTCGCGGCGCACCAACGAGCGGTCCGGCTGCTGGCCGACGCCCAGTCGCGCCTGGCCAATTTGAAAGCGCGCGCTGAGCAAACCGCTGGATTGCTGGCCGAGTGAAGTTCCTCCTCGCGCCCCTGGTGGCCTGGACGATCGCCCAGGCGGCCAAGCTCCTGCTCACCTCCTTTCGTGAGCGGCGGCTTAACCTCAGGGTCCTCGCCGAGACGGGCGGTATGCCCAGCAGCCACAGCGCGATCGTGATGGCCCTCACCACGGCGGTCGGTAAATATTCGGGGCTCGGATCCGCTCCGTTCGCGATCGCCCTTATCTTCACGTTCGTGGTGATGTACGACGCGGCCGGCCTGCGCCGCGCTGCGGGGCGCCAGGCCGAGGTCCTGAATCGCCTCGTCGAGGACCTGGTGCACATGCGGGGCGTGCAGGAGGCGCACCTGCGTGAGCTCCTGGGGCACACGCCGTTCGAGGTGCTGGTCGGCGCCGTGATCGGTCTTGGCGTCGGGCTCATCCTCTGACCATGGTGGACAGGCGCATGCCGGCCGGACCTGTCCACTGATGCCTCGGCTCGACGTGTTGGTGACGAAGAGCGGGCTCGCTGAGTCACGGCAGCGAGCGCAGGCGCTCATCCTGGCGGGCAAGGTTCGCGTCGCGGGCGAGACTGTGCGCAGCCCCGACCGCACGGTGAGCGAGGACGCGGCGATCGCCGTCGACTCCGAACCGGGTTACGCCAGCCGCGGCGCTCTCAAGCTCGCGCCTGCGCTCGATCGCTTCGGTGTCGACCCACGAGATCGGATCTGCGCCGATATCGGGGCGTCGACCGGAGGCTTCACTGACGTACTGCTGCGCCGAGGAGCCGCGAAGGTTTACGCGGTCGATGTGGGTCGCGGCCTGCTGCACTGGCGGCTGCGGCAGGACCCGCACGTCGTCGTGATCGAGCGCGTCAACGCCCGCGACCTCAAATCGTTTCCCGAACCGGTGACCCTGGTCGTGATCGACGTTTCGTTCATCAGCCTGGATAAGGTGCTTCCCGCCGTGCGCCGCGCGGCGCCCGACGCCGAGGTGGTCGCCCTCTTCAAGCCCCAGTTCGAGGTCGGGAGGGCGGAGGTGGGGAAGGGAGGCATCGTGCGCAGCCCCGAGGCGATCGACGCCGCCCTCTCTCGCTTCCGAGAGTCCTGTCGGGCCATCGGATACGCGATCAAGGCGGAAGCGCCGTCCGAGGTCACCGGCGCGGAGGGCAACCGCGAGATCTTCGTCCAACTGCGGCCGGAGAAGTTGTGAAGGTCTGCCTCATCCGAGGGTCTGGCGTGGAGCAGCACGAGGTCGACAGCGTGTTTCGCGCGATGAGGGCACGGCAGGTCGACGGCGTCGAGCTGAAGCGCGACGCCAAAGCGGAGATGGTGGCCGAACTCCTGAAGGAGACCGACCTGATTCTCACGCTGGGCGGCGACGGGACTTTCCTGGCAGGCGCGCGGGTGGCGGCTCCGCGGGACATTGCGGTCCTGGGCGTCAACCACG
>VBGV01000379.1 GCA_005880755.1 Chloroflexota bacterium | reverse complement strand
GGTTGGCGATGTAGTACGCGAGGTGCAGTGGGTCATCGATCGCACCGGACGCACCGGCAAGCTCGGCGGGGAGATGAGGGGCGAGCGCGACCAGCTGCTGGAACGATGCGATGGCGCGGCGCATCAACGCTTCGCGCTCGATCGAGAGGATGTCCTCGCTGATCTCGGGAAGCATCTCGACGGAACACGTGAGGTAGGGCTCGTCCGATTCGACGTCCGTCAGCCGGATGCGGCGCAGGCCGAGCACGGCCAGCTGGACGGTGCCGTCGGGCAATTTGAGCAAATGCTGGACGCGGACCATCGTGCCGACGTGGTGGAGGTCCTTGAAGTCGACCTCTTCCGCGGACTCATCGAGCTGCGTGGCGACTGCGATGTGACGCTCGACGCCGGACAGGTCATCCAGCAGCTGGAGCGATTTCTTGCGGCCGACCGAGAGCGGGATGAAGATGCGGGGGAACACGACCGTCGACTTCAACGGCAAGACGGGCAGGTGCGAAGGCACCGCTCCCTCGAGGTTCACCGCCGGGACTTCGCTCACAAGAAAGTGATGCTACGCCCTAGGAATTGCTTCCTCCCCGTTCAGCGGGTGATTGGGATCGGAGAGGGCTTGGGCACCAGCTGCTGCACGGTGCCAAGAGGGTTGATCGCGCCGGAACCGGACTGACCCGAATCCGGCTGCTCCGTCGATTGCTGATCGGGTGGTGAGTCGGTCGTCGGATCACCGCCGAACGCTCCGCTTGGACTCTGCCCCGTGTCAAACGTGCCGTTGACAGCGGTGCCGGTTCCGCTGTCGGTTTTCGGCACCGAAGCCTGTCCTCCACCGGAAGTGTGAGGGACGTGCGCGCCCATCATCGCGCTTTCGCTCATGACCAGTGCCAGTGCCGCAGCGCCAGACAACACTGCCGACACCAGGATCGGCCGCCACCGCATGCCACTTTTCAGTATAGGAAGGCCTTCAGCTGCGCGCGCAGCTCGAGGATCTCCTGCCGCTGCTACGCGCTGAGGTGATGAGTTCGGCCGGTCGACTGATCCAATGGTGCACTGAATGCGTATAGGGCATTAGACGTGCCTCAGCGGCGGGAAGCCGCTCCACCGACCGCCACTCACGAGGAGGAGAAATGACCCAGTTGTCCCGCAGGCGCTTTATCACCCGAGGCTCGGTCGGCTTCGCCCTCGCCGGCGCGCTCGCAGCCGTGCCCGGGTTAGGGTCCGTGCTCAAGTTGCGGCCGGCTTCGCCCCCGATCGATCCTTCATCTTCGGCCGAGCCGCTGATCGCTCATGTGCGTGATCTCAGCAGCGGCGAGATGTCGCTGTTCGTGGGCACGAATCAAGTCATCCATCGCGATGCAGACCTGGCGGCACGCCTCTACAACGCCGTGCAGGGCAAGGAGAAGTAGGAAATGTCATCCCACCGCGAAGCTCCGGCAATCGCGAAAGACCCGGTTGCCGACAGCACCGATCTCTATGCGTTCAGAAGCCCCGACAAGCCCGGTACCGTCACGCTGATTGCTAACTACATCCCACTCGAAGGTCCGGACGGTGGGCCAAACTTTTTTGAGTTCGGCGACGACGTGCTCTACGCCATCTACGTCGACAACGACGGCGATGCCAAGCCCGACGTCACGTACCGATTTCAATTCCAGACGCAGGTCAAAAACCCGAACACGTTCCTCTACAACACCGGTCCCATAGACAGGATTGATAGTCCCAACTGGAACCGGCCTCAGTTCTACTCGGTGACGAGGTCAGTTGGGGGCTCGGACACGACGGTCGGTAGTGGCCTGGCGTGTCCCCCGTGCAATGTTGGCCCGCGCTCGACTCCCAGGTACGACAAGCTCGCGAAAATGGGCATTCACGACCTGTCCGGCGACCACGGCAAGGTGTTCGCCGGCCAGCGACAGGAAGGCTTCTACGTCGACCTCGGCTCGATCTTCGACCTGGGTGCGCTCAGACCGTTTCAAAACCTTCACCTCATCCCGATGCCGGCCGCTTTGGGCGTCAACGGAACGCAACATCTCAACGTCCACACCATTGCGCTGCAAGTTCCGATTGCCGACCTAACCAGCGATGGCTCAAGCACGTTCACTGGCGTAGGCGACCCCAGGGCCACCATTGGCGTGTGGACCGCCGCCTACCGGCGCCAAGCCCGGATCCTGGGCTCGGACGAGGACGACGGCATCGTCGAGAGTGGGCCGTGGGTACAGGTCTCACGGCTCGGCAACCCGCTCTTCAACGAGGTCGTGGTGCCGATGAGCAAGAAAGACCTCTGGAACGCACTGCCGCCGAGCGCCGACCAGCAGTTCCTCCAGTTCGTACAGCATCCGGAGCTCGCGAAGCTTTTGCCGGTGCTCTATCCCGGCGTGTTTCCGCACCTGGCGGCTGTGACCGCCAACCGCGACGACCTGGCGGCCATCCTGATGACCGGCATCCCCTCTGGAATCATCGAAGGTTTCCAGAACTTCACCGGCCCGACGCCGGCAGACATGCTGCGACTCAACATGGCCGTACGACCAACCAAATCGCCAAAGCTTCTCGGGTTGGTGGGAGGCGATGCTGCCGGCTTCCCCAACGGGCGGCGTGTGTCAGACGACGTCGTCACCATCGAGCTGAGGGCAATCGCCGGAGCGACTTACCCGTTCGTCAACAAAGACTTCACGCCGGATGGTGCAGCCGGTCTGATCTACGACATCGAGGATCCGAATAAGACCGACACGCCTCCGCTCTCGTATCTGAGCAGCTTCCCGTATCTGAACCATCCGGAAAGCGGCTTCGACGTACCCTCATGACCGACAGGGCGCTGGGCTCGAGGTGAGCTCAGCGCCAGTCCAGCTCGGTGACCTGGTTGCCCGCCACACGGACGTTTTGAGGACCCGGCAATGAGTCGTGCCACAGCCGGTACTCGCCTTCCTCGAGGGACCCGAAAACAGCTGCGTAGACGTGGCCGGCGGCGGTAATCCGGCGCAGAACGTCGGTGTGAGTCCGCGGAGAGTCGCTGTCCATAGCGCTGATTTCAATCTCCTGGCCGGCGAGCGCGTCACGGGTGTAGATGACCAGCGCGCCCGCACCGGGCCCGACATCGACCATCACTCCCTGCTCAAAGTCCTCGTCCCGCCGGCGCTCATGGGTCAAGCCGGCGTCAGCATATATTGGATAATCGGGGCAAGCTGAGCCCAACCCTGACTGCGGTCATCCTCGCCGCCGGCCACGGCACGCGCATGCGGTCGCGGATTCCCAAAGTCCTCCATCCCATCTGCGGCCGTCCCATGATCGACTGGGTCCTCGAAGCCGTCAACGAGGCCGGCGCGAAGCACGTTACGGTGATCGCGAACCCCCACCACGCCGACGTGGCGGCCCACCTCGACGGTCGAGTCGAGCTGGTCTACCAACGCGACCCCCGGGGTA
>VBGV01000121.1 GCA_005880755.1 Chloroflexota bacterium | reverse complement strand
CTTGTCTGGAAGCGCGCGGTCGCTCACGTAGCGGTCGCTCAACACGGCCGCCGCGTGCACCGCCGCATCCGTGATGACAACGCGATGGTGCTTTTCGTAAAGCGACTTCACTCCGTTGAGAATGTCGATCGTCTCAGCCATCGTCGGCTGGTCGACGAACACAGGCTGGAACCGGCGCTCCAACGCGGCGTCTTTCTCGATGTACTTGCGGTACTCGTTGAGCGTCGTGGCGCCGATGCACTGGATCTCGCCACGTGCCAGCGCGGGCTTGAGGATGTTGGCCGCGTCGATCGCGCCCTCCGCCGCGCCTGCGCCGACCAGCGTGTGCAGCTCGTCGATGAACAGCACCACCTCGCGGCTGGAGCGGATCTCGTCGAGGATCTTCTTCAAGCGCTCTTCGAACTCGCCGCGGTACTTGGTGCCCGCGACCAGCGCGCCCATGTCGAGCGTCAGCACGCGCTTGTGCTGCAGCGACTCGGGCACGTTGCCGAGGTTGATCTGCTGGGCGAGGCCTTCGGCGATCGCGGTCTTGCCCACGCCGGGCTCGCCGATCAGCGCCGGGTTGTTCTTGGTCCGGCGGCTAAGGATCTGGATCACGCGCTCGATCTCGGTCTCGCGACCGATCACCGGGTCGAGCTGGTTGCGGCGCGCGAGCTCGGTGAGGTCGCGGCCGAACTGGTCGAGCAGTGGCGTCTTCGACGGCTTCTTGGGCGCGGGCTCGGCTTCCGTCTCCGCGCTCGAGTCGTGGAGCAGCCGCTCGATCTCTCCGCGCACCTTCTCCAGGTTTGCGCCCAGGTCTTCGAGCACGTGGGCCGCGATGCCCTCACCTTCGATGAGCAGGCCGAGCAGCAGGTGCTCCGTGCCCACGTAGTTGTGACCCATGCGCCGCGCCTCTTCGAAGGAGATCTCGATCACCTTCTTGACGCGCGACGTCGGGATGATCTGCTGGATGATGATCCGCTCGTTCCGACCGAGGACCGACTCGATCGTCTGGCGGACTTTGCCGATCTCCACGCCAAGGTTGTTCAGAACCTTGGCGGCAAGGCCTTCACCCTCACGGAGCAAACCCAGGAGCAGGTGCTCTGTGCCGATATAGCTGTGGTGCGATCGTTCTGCTTCTTCTTGAGCGAGCGTCAGAACTTTCTTGGCCCGCTCAGTGAATCTCTCAAACGGATACAAGGTCCCTATTCCTCCTGGACTCCTTTCTACTGCTTAGGTGGGGCCAGCACCTCCTCCACGTTTGCTTCGGTACCGGTCGGTACCTCCGCACCTAATATAACGTCCAACTCCGGAAGTAGATTTCGGTTAAGAACGGTGCTGTGAAGCACCTCCTGGAGCGCTTCGGCGGCTTCCTTCCCGCGGCCATCGCCCTGGCGCTGCCAATCGTCTTTATACCCACCGCAAGCGATTCCTACATCCTTCCCCGCGCGTCGATCGTGATCGCCGGCGCTTGCCTTGGAGTCGGAATCGCCCTCCTTCTTCACAGTGGACCCCCGCTGGGCGCCTTGCGCTGGCCGCTTCTGGCCGCCGCGGCCGCCGCCGTGCTGGCGTTCATCACCTCGGTTTCCTGGCCGCTCAGCCTGGCGGGGTCCTACACACGATACGAGTCGCTGCCGATGCGCCTCTCCTACCTCGCCCTGCTGGCTGCGTCGGTCTGGCTGTTGCGCAGCCCGCGCCAGCGCGCTTGGCTGATCGCGGGTTTCGTGCTCGGCACCTCCATCGCGTGCTTCAAAGCCTGGCTCCAGTGGATCTTCCATGCGCCCTTTCGTCCTGATGGCGACCTCGGGAACGCAAACCTGCTGGCGGCGCTCACCGTCATGGCCATCCCACTCGCCCTCGACCGTGCCCGGCGCGGCACTCCCTTCGCAGCCGCCTGGGCAGCCGCCGTGGCGGTGATGGTCGCCGGCCTGCTGGTCACCACGTCACGGAGCGGCGGACTGGGCGTGATCGCCGGCTGCCTCGCGCTGCTCGCTTTCGCCGTCCCCCGCCGTTTTGGCCTGGCAGTCGGCGGCGCCGCAGCGGCACTGGTCGGGATCGTGCTGGCCGTCATGCTCGCCTCGCCCCTCCGCATCCTGAACAACGACCCACCGGAGCTGCGCCTGCACCTCTGGGGCGACGGGCTGCGCATGGTCGCCGCGCGTCCGCTCACGGGATGGGGCGAGGACGCGACCGGCCTTTCCTTCGGGCGTTTCCTGAGCCAGGACTACGCCAGCCTGGTCACATTCGACCGCATCCACTCCGGGCCGCTGGATGTGGCCGCGACGCAGGGGGTGCTTGGGCTGGCCGCGCTGGGCTGGGTCTTGTTCGTGGTGTTCCGCACGGCCTGGAGGGGCCGGTCGGAGCCGTACGTCGCGGGGCTCAGCGCGGCATTGGTCGGCTTCTCCGTGTGGGTGGCGTTCAACTTCGACTGGTCCCCAGCCACCGGAGCGTTCTGGCTTCTGGCCGGAACCTTATGGTCCGCAGCCTCCCCCTCTCCCGCTTCAGGGGAGAGGGTCGGGGTGAGGGGCGCGAAAGAAGTGCGAGCCGGCACCGCCGTGGTCCTGGTGCTGGCGGCGGTCCTGTTCGCCGTCTTCCCCGTCCTCGCCGACGTCTGGTACCTGAAAGGCCGCCCGGACCTGTCGGTCAAGGTCGACCCGCTCCAGGCCCAGTACCACTGGGCGCTCGGAAGCATCGACGAGCTGCGCCGAGCCGCTGCGCTCGGCGAGACCGAGCCCGGCTTCTACGTCACGCTGGGCGACCGCGAGCTGCAGCTGGGCAACCGCGCCAAGGCGCGAAGCGCCTACCAGCGCGCGCTCGAGATCGACCCCTACTACACCCCGGCCGCTCAGCGCCTCTCGGCGCTGGGCTAGCTACTCGTCTTCTTCGGGGTACTCGTCGTGGCGGTGGTCGGTGTGTGCCCCGGCCAGGCTCGCCGGTGGCGCCGACAGCTGCTTGAGGCTCAGCGAGATCCTCCGCCGTGCGGTGTCGATGCCGATCACCTTGACCTGCACCGTCTCGCCGACCTTGAGGACGTCCTCAGTGCGTTCCACGTGATCCCACGACAGCTCCGAGATGTGGAGCAAGCCTTCGATGCCCGGCATGATCTGGAGAAAGGCGCCGTACTTCTTGGTCTTGGTGACCTGACCTTCGACGATCGAGCCGACCGGCATTGACTGGACGAGCCGCTCCCACGGGTCCTGCTGCAGCTGGCGCAGTGACAGCGAGATGCGCGTCTGCTCCGGGTCGAGCTTGATCACTTTGACTGTGACCTCCTCGCCCAGCTGGAGCACGTCGGTGACCTTGGAGACGCGGTCCCACGAAAGCTCGGAGATGTGGATCAGGCCATCGGCGCCGCCGATGTCGACGAAAGCGCCGTAGCTGGTGATCCCGGAAACCGTGCCCTTCACGATCGTCCCGGTCTGCAGCCGGCTGAAAAGCTCCTCGCGCTTGCGTGCGCGGTCCTCGTCTTCCGCCGCCTTCTGGCTCACGATCAGCCGGTTCCGCTTGCGGTTGACCTCGAGGATCTTGACCGGGATGCGCTTGCCGACCAGCGACTCGAGGCTGCCCGCGAAAGCGCGCGCCACCTGGCTCGACGGCAAAAAGCCGCGCAGACCCAGGATGTTGACGATCAGCCCGCCCTTGTTCTGCTCGCGCACGTCGGCATCGATGACCGTGCCGTCGGATTGCTTCTCGGCCGCGACGATCCACGTGGTCTCCGCCCGAGCGCGGCGGAGGCTGAGGACGACGTTGCCCTCCTCGTTCTCCGGCTGCAGGACGTAGACCTTGATCTGGTCGCCAGGCTCGAGCTCGGAGTCGATGTCTCCTCGCATGCCGAGCTCCTTGCTCGAGATGACGCCCTCGGCCTTGGCCCCGATGTCCACGAGGACCTCGTCCGGGTCGACGCGCACGACGATCCCATCCACGATGTCCCCGTGGTTGGGGGTTTTGAAGGCCTCCTCCTCGAAGTGGAGGTAGTCCTCCATGGTCATCGCAGCCGATGATTCCTGGTCGGTACCCTCCTTATCTTCGGTCAGGACGGCACCAGACTCAGCAGACAAATTACGAACCCCCTAGAGATTATTGATGTGGTCTTGGTCGTCAAAACGGCCTCCGCCAAAATGAACGTCAATTGTAACGCAGTTCTGTGGAACTACCGAGCCGACGGAGTGGAGCGGGGGAGGCCCGTCTCCCGCTCCAGTACCAACCTCTCAAAGAAAGGCGTCCACGCCTCACGCGGAACTGCCACAACGCGGAGCGTGCCCTCGGTCGCTGCCCAAGCTGAGAGGTTCCGCCAGCGCCTCGGATTCTGGACGGCGAGAGTCCGGGAACTTGAGTAGCCGCGGCTTGGTCGAGTCGGCGACGCTCGCCGACACGCAGCCTAGACTCGAGCAAGCTGGTGAGCGAGCACAAAGGGGAGCTTGGCGCGGCACTGACCCAGTTGGTAGCTGCCTTGGAAAAAGTCAGCTTGGATGGCCTTCAACGCGGAGACCGTGACCTCGTAGAGCAAGCGCTGCTTGCAGCAAGGGCCGCGCTCGACAGAGCTACGTCCCGAGATGAACCATTTCCCGAGGAGGACTGAGGAGGGCGCGGGCGTCTGCCGTTACAGCCCCCTCGGTCCGGATGGGCCGCGGTGGGGCTAGGTCGCGGCCCGGCGTCTTCAGACGTGTAGAAGCAAGTGGGGTTACAACCCGAGGACGACCCGGGTGACCGCTATCTGGATCCATATCCTCAACGGATGTCGGGCCAGCTTCGCGTCGGGTGCCTTTGTGTTCTCGGATTGCTCCCGCTTGACGTCGGAGAGGCTAACCGCGGCCCTTTGGCAGGGAAGTAGCCTTGCCTGGTCCACCAATGGCTATCCGCACGGGCTCGACCTTCGCCGCCTTCGGCACACGAACCCTAAGAAGGAACAAGAGAAGGACCCGGCCCCCGACGGGGGCCGGGTCCAAAGCATCGGTCGTTAGACCGCGGTCGGCGCAGGCATGAGACCGAGCTGGGTCATCTGGTCGAGCTGGTCGAAGTAAATGCGGGCCTCCGCAATCTTTCCGTTCTCGACCCGGAGGAGCTGGACGCCGTAGCCGACGACCTTCTTGTACGTCGGCGCAATGGTGCCAGTCGGGCTCTCGAGCGGGGCGGTGTGCGTGCCTTCCATCAAGATCTCCTGGACGACCCAGGGGCCGCTGGTGATCTCGCTGCGGACTTTCATCTTGCCGTCCGGGAACGCCTTCAGCCAGGTTGTGGCGTAGGCAGTGGCGTCCTTGGCGTTAGTGGCCTTGAAGCCGCCCGGTGCGTTGAACTTGATGTCGTCGGCGTGCAGCTCATTCAGCGCCCTCTCATCGTGGGCGTTGAAGGCGGCTACGAAACGGTCGGTCGTGTCTTTGGATTCGGTCATTGCGTCTCCTCCTAAGGAGTACTGCGAGGCGGAGGGCCAAGAAGGCTACTGCCATCCGAGGCCGGCAACCGCGAGGACCGTCACCAGCCCCCGACTCAGTCCAGAACGATTGCCACTATAGCAGAAAATGGTTGCGAGCGCGTGCTAATATCCGCGGATCGAGCGCCCACGCTTGCTATCCGTCGCCGAGGTTGCCGCCGAGCTCAACGCATCGGAGGCCTACGTACGCCGGATGCTGCTGCGGCAGCGACTGTACGGAATCAAAGTGGGAATCGTGTGGGCCATTCTCCCGGACGACGTGGAAGTCTTCCGGCGCACGCGTCGCCCTCCTGGCCGGCCGCGCAAGCTCGTGGTAAGTGCCATTGACCAGGCCTCGGCCATCCGCGTGGTCCGGGAGCGCAAGCACGCCGGGACCAATCGACTCCTCAGAAAGCCACGACGGCAGTCGTAGCAAACCGGACCGCCGCCCGCGCGATCGCACTCGATATGTGGCCTTGTCGCGGGCGAAGCAATCGACCTCGGAGTTAAGCGGGCCGCTCGGCACTTCCGCCAATTTCAGCTCAAAGGTGTAACGGGCTGGGGAGCGGTCCGCTGTAGCCACCATACGCCTCAATTGGCCGGTGTGCGGAGTACGCAATGTTGAGGTCGGCGGAATCTGCAAGGCCGATACGACCGGTCACGCAACGGCCATCCGCTGAGGGGTTATCAGAGCAGGCCCAGAGTGCGTTGTTGGCCAGATCTCGAGACCGACGAGGACCAAGAATTCTGGGTAGCCAGGCTACGGAAAAAAGATGCGTGCGCAGAACCGTTGGGATTGGAGCACTATGAGCAATGGCCCCGAGGGACACGTTCACCGGAGTCGGAGTTGGTCGCAAGACCGGTTCCGAAGCCGGAGAGGCGATCCGTTGGGGTCGTTTTCTTTCCCGGCGACTTGGCGTCGGTAGTCGGCGGCACCTGTTCGACATCGGCCCGCCAGCAGGCCGTTATCCGAGCCGATAAGCGGGCGTGCCCTTACCAAACGCCTCCCAGACATCGTGTGCCACGGAGGGGGTTCCACGGGGGAGGCCTGCCTCCCCCGTGATCAACACCCAGCTGACGAAGTGGGGCCATAGGCCGGATTCACTCCGGCCGTAACCGGGCGTGCCCTTACCAAACGCCTCCCAGACATCGTGTGCCACGGAGGGGGTTCCACGGGGGAGGCCTGCCTCCCCCGTGATCAACTACCCGGGGAAGCCAAGCGTCAGGTCGTGGTTGTCGATGAGCCGAGTTTTCCCCAACCTCGCCGCAATGACCGCAAGCGGTCCAGGCTTCCGAAAAGTAGCCGGATCGACCACCTCCGCGTAGTCGATCGAGACCAGCGGTTCGGCTGTCAGTCGAGCAATCAACAGGCCACGCAGTGCTTCTGGATCGCGCTGGCCGGCCGCGTATGAATTCGCAGCCTCGCGCAGTGCCGCGCTCAGGCTCGCCGCAGCGTTTCGCTCGGCCGGGTCGAGGTAGATGTTGCGCGAGCTCAGCGCGAGCCCATCTGCCTCCCGCACCGTCGGCGCAACTCGAATCTCAAGCCCGAGGTCGAGGTCGCGAACCAGGCGCTTGACCACCGCCACCTGCTGCGCGTCCTTCTGGCCGAAGTAAGCGCGATCCGGCTCGACCGCGGCGAAGAGCTTCGTCACGACCGTCGCCACTCCCTCGAAATGACCCGGCCGCGCCGCTCCCTCGAGCCGCTCGGCGACGTCACCCACGTGGACTCGCGTGCTCGCGTCCGGCGGGTACATGACCTCGGCCGAGGGCTCGTAGGTCGCGTCGACCTCAGCGTCGCGCAGCAGACGGGCGTCGCGCGCCGGGTCGCGCGGATAGCGCGCAAAGTCCTCGCCCGGCCCGAACTGGATCGGGTTGACGAAGATGCTCACGACCACGACGTCGTTCTCGCGCCGCGCGAGCTCGACCAGGCTCAGGTGGCCGGCGTGCAGCGCGCCCATCGTCGGCACGAGCCCGATCGATTTGCCGTCTCGTCGCCAACGGCGCGATGCGTCGAGCATCGCGCCAGGTTGGTCGAAGACGGCCAGGCCGTTATCCGCCGTACCTGACCTCTTCAGACCCCACGAACTCGGAGGCTTCGCCGCGAGTTCGCGGGGACCCCTGCCTTGTTGAATCTGTTGCGGGAGCCGATCCGTTGGCCGAGTACTCGTGCTCCGGGCCTGGGAACTTCCCGTCGCGGACGTCGGCGGCGTACGCGGTCGCGGCGCGTGCGACCTCTTCCGCCAGGTTGGCGTAGCGCTTGACGAACTTCGGCGCCTTGCCGCTCGTCAGTCCGAGCATGTCGTGCAGCACGAGCACCTGCCCGTCGGTGGCGGGACCGGCGCCGATCCCGATGGTCGGGATTCGTAGCGCGTGTGCGATCGCGCTCGCCAGCTTGCTGGGCACGCCCTCGAGCACGATGCTGAACGCACCCGCCTGCTCGAGCCCCTTCGCGTCGGCGAGGATGCGCGCCGCCTGCGCGTCCGTCTTGCCCTGGACCTTGAAGCCGCCCATCTGGTGGACGAACTGCGGCGTCAGGCCGACGTGACCCATCACCGGGATGCCGATCTCGCTGAGCCTGCGCGTGATTTCGATCACCCTGCCTCCGCCTTCGAGCTTGACCGCGTGCATGCCGGCCTCTTGGACGAAGCGGCCGGCGCTCGTGATCGCCTGCTCGACCGACGCGTGATAGGACATGAACGGCATGTCGCCGACCAGCAGCGCCTGTTTGGCGCCCCGAGCGACGGCCTTCGCATGGTGCAGCATGTCGTCGAGCGTCACCGGCAGCGTCGTCGGGTGGCCGAGCATCACCATGCCGAGGCTGTCGCCGACCAGCAGGATGGGGATTCCCGCCTCGTCGAGGATCTTCGCGCTCAGGTAGTCGTACGCGGTGAGCACGGCAAAGCGCCGGCCCTCGTCCTTGAATCGCTGGACGTCCAGCACCGTGGTCATCGACGACCTCTCCTTCGGGTCGCTGCCACATCTCGGGTCAGCGCCCTTTTGGTTCGCCCGGCCGCCGCGGGATCCAGTCCCGCCTCTTGCGCGATCTCGAGCGCGACCAGGGCGAGCATACGATAAAGATCCGGGCGGTCAAGTGCCCTGAGGTGCCTGGCCACCGTCTCGGCATCGCCGCGCCGGATCGGCCCCGTCAGCGCCTCCACGGGGCCCCGCCCCCGGATGTTCGCCACCGTGCCCTCGACCAGGGGCAGCAGGGCTCGCGTGGCCTCCTCCTCGGTCCACCCGATCTCGCGAAGCAGCCGGACCGCCTCCGCCACCACGACGTTGACGAAACTGGATGCGTACACCGCCGCCGCGTGATACAGGACGCGCTGCCCGTCGCGGACGTGCCTTGGCTTGGCGCCGACGGCCCGGGCAAGCGCGCGTAGCCGTCGCATCAAGGAGGCAGTCGTCGCATCGACCGCGACGGTGATCCCGCGAAAGGCAGACGGGTCGCGCCGCATCGGAAACGACTGCAGCGGATGGAACGATCCGCGCGGGTTGCCCTCGAGCACGCTCAGCGCGTCGAGGCCGAGCGCACCGCTCAGGTGCACGATGCCGAGCGCCGCCGGCGGCTTCATTTGCGCGATGCGAATCGCCATCTC
>VBGV01000120.1 GCA_005880755.1 Chloroflexota bacterium | reverse complement strand
ATGCGAACCCAGCAGCGCAAGGGCGACCGACCCGAGCAGCTCGGCCCGCTCCACGAAAACGGCGGGGCGGACGTCGACCGTCGCGGCCGCCGCCTGGACCGCGTGCCGGCGGATCGATTCGCGCAGCGGGCGCAGCAGCACCTCGCCGGCCCGGCTCATCAGGCCGCCGACGATCACCCGCTCGGGGTTGATGAGATTGCAGAGCCCCGCGACAGCCACGCCGATCTCTCTGCCCGCGTCCGCGACGGCGCGCCGGCAGCGCAAATCGCTGCCCGCCGCGAGCTCGACGATCTGCGACAGAGCGAGATTCTCACCGTTGACGGGGCCGACGAGCTGGACGATGGCCGGACCGGAGGCGACGGTTTCCAGGCATCCGCGGTTGCCGCAGTAACAAAGCGGTCCCCTCTCGTCGAGGGTCGTGTGCCCGATCTCGCCGGCCGTGCCGGTCGCGCCTCGAAGCAAGCGCCCATCGATCACGATCCCGGCGCCGATGCCCGTCGCCGCCTTGATGTAGGCAAAGTTCGAACAGTCCCGACCGGCGCCCCAGGTCAGCTCGGCCAGCGCGCCGAGGTTGGCGTCGTTCTCGATCTGGACCGGGACCCCAAGGCGCTGTTCCATCTCCGACGCGATGCGGAGCCCAACCCAACCGGGGAGGATGGTGGCCGACCCGGCGGTGCCATGGGCGCGGTCGACGGGGCCGGGGACGCCCATGCCCACGCCCAACACGCTGGTGCGCTCCACGGCGACCTCGGACAGGACCTCCGCAAACATGGAGGCCGCGACGTCGAGCGCTCGAGCGGCCTCGCGATTGACGTCCAGGTCATACCGGCGTTCCGCGAGGACGTTGTGGCCGAGGTCCGCGACGGCGATCGCCACGTGGCTGTGCCCGAAGTCGATGCCGACCACGACGTGCGCGGGATTCCGGAGCACCAGCTGCACCCCGGGGCGCCCTCCACGGGCGTGAGCGGACCTGGTGTCGACGTCCGCAACCAGGCCCGCCTCCTTGAGCTCGGCGATCAGGGTCGACACCGTGGTGCGCGAGAGACCGGTGGCGCGCGCGATGTCGGCCTGGCTGATCTGGCCGTGCATCCGGAGGATCTCCATCACGCGCTGGCGGTTGCGGTCCCTCAGCCAGGCAAGGGTCCCGTCACCGTTTTTCGAGCCGGGCATCCACGCGAAATCATGGTCTGGCCCCGCCGTTTGTCAAGAGTCCGAACAAATTGTCTGGGCAGCGTGGCCGATAACTTGACAAACCCCCGGTCGTGAGCAATGCTCTTGGCCGGAAAAGGTCATTTCCTGAGTAAGACCTGTCTGCCGGCGCACTCTCGCCCCGCGGCTCCGCGGGAAGAAGGCGACAGGGATTTTGGAATTAGAGGTAAGTGCGCATGAAGGTAGCCCGTCTATTACCCGTTGTCGCGATCGTGGGCGTGATCATCACTGCCTGCGGCGGCGGGAACAACACCACGACGACCACGGCCACCGTGCCGTCGGACCTGAGCATCAGCTCGTTCGACGCCAGCTTCTCGTACATGGCCAAGCTCAAGGACCTGACGGCCGCCGGCAAGGGCAAGGTCGCAGTGCTCCTTCCCGACACCACGTCGTCTGTGCGCTACGTCCAGTTCGACGAGCCCTACCTGAGGAAGGCACTCGAGGGTGCGGGCTACAAGTCTTCTGACTTCACCATCACCAACGCCCAGGGCCAGGAGGCCCAGGAGCTGGCGCAGGCCCAGACCGCCATCACCAACGGCGCGACGGTCCTGATCATGGACCCGCTCAACAGCACGGTCGGCTCGCAGATCCAGAACCTGGCGTCGCAGAAGGGCGTCAAGGTGATCAGCTACGACCGCGCCACGTTCACCGGCACCAACACGTACTACGTGAGCTTCGACAACGTGCAGGTGGGCGAGCTCATCGGCAAGGGCTTCGTCCAGTGCGTCTCCGACTGGGGCGTCAAGAACGCCCAGGTCTACGAGTTGGACGGCGGCCAGAACTCTGACCCGAACGCGGTCTCGTTCGCACAGGGCTACAACGACGCCATCTGGGGCAAGAAGGTCGCGCACGTGGACAACGGCACGACCAACAGCCAGGGCATGAAGCTCGTCGGCGAGCAGGTCGCAACGGACTGGAAGAACGACGTCGGACAGACGATCTTCCAGCAGGCGTACACCGCCAACCCCGCGATCAACGCCACGGTCGAGGCCAACGACGGCCTGGGCAACGCGGTGGTCACGGTCCTCAAGAGCAAGGGCGTCAAGGCCAAGTCAGTCCCGACCACGGGTCAGGACGCGACGCCGGACGGGATGGCCAACGTGTTGACCGACTTCCAGTGCGGATCGGTTTACAAGGCCGTCTACCTCGAGGCGCAGGCCGCCGTGGCACTCGCCACCGTTCTCCGCGCGGGCCAGACCCCGCCGACGGCCCTCGTCAACGGGACCACCTCGCCCCCGTCGCCCGTGGCAGGCAGCGGCCAGCAGCCCGCCGTTCTGTTGGTCCCGATCTGGGTCAACAAGGCGAACATCGCCTCGACAGTGATCAAGGACAACTTCGTCGACAAGGCAGCGCTCTGCCAGAAAGTGACGGCCGCCGTCTGCTCGGCCGCCGGCATCTCGTAACCGATTCCATGAACGCCGCCGCAGCTCGCGGCGGCGTTTTTCTTTATGGGCGGAGATAATGCGACTCATATGACGACGGCTCAAGTCGCGACTGAAGAGCCGCTGCTCAAGATTCGGGAGCTGGACAAGCACTTCGGTCCGGTCCAGGCCCTGTACCACGTCGACCTCGACATCCCGCCCGGGCAGGTGACCGCCCTGTGCGGAGACAACGGCGCCGGTAAGACGGTGCTCACCAAGTGCATCGCGGGCATCTACCAGATCGACCACGGCCAGGTCTCCTGGGAGGGCCATCCGGTCCACATCCACAACGCGCGCGACGCGGCGCGCCTCGGCATCGAGACCGTCTATCAAGACCTGGCGCTGGCTGACAACCTCGACATCGTCCAGAACATGTTCCTGGGACGCGAGCGCCTGCGCAACGGACTGCTCGATGAGGACAGCATGGAGCGCTCCGCCGCGGAAACGCTGTCGAGCCTTCGCGTCACGACCGTGAGATCCATCCGCCAACCGGTGGCATCGCTGTCCGGGGGGCAGCGCCAGTCGGTCGCCGTCGCCAAGGCGGTGATGTGGAACTCGAAGCTGGTGCTCATGGACGAGCCGACGGCCGCGCTCGGTGTCGTCCAGACCAGGATGGTGCTCGACCTCATCAGGCGGTTGCGCGACAAGGGCCTGGCCGTGATGGTCATCTCGCACAACCTGAACGACGTCTTCGAGGTCGCGGACAACATCGCGGTCCTCTACCTCGGACGCATGGCCGTGCAAGACAAGGCCTCGAATTTCGACCGGCAGAGCGTCGTCGAGTACATGACGACAGGAGGCTTGGGCCGCTCCAGTGGCAGACCCGCTAAAGACAGCTGACATCACCGGCAACGCTGCCGCGGACCTGACCGCCGCGGCGCCTGAGGCCGCCGTTGCGGAGCTGCCGCCGGAGGTAGTCGCGCAATCGCTGGGCGAGTACGTCCGCGCCTACGTGGCGCGGATCCGGGCCGGAGAGAGCGGGGTCCTCCCGGTCGTCATGGCGATGGTCGCCATCGTCGTGGTGTTCCAGGTCATCAGCCCGAACAACGTCTATCTGTCGCCGGGCAACCTCGTGAACCTGTTCCAGCAGAGCGCCGTGATCATGGTGCTCGCGATGGCCGAGGCGTTCGCCCTGGTCCTGGGCGAGATCGACCTCTCGATCGGCTTCGTCGGCGCCTGTGGCGCCGCCATCACCGTCCAGCTCATCCAGCCGGCGACCACGAACTGGCCGTGGCCGCTGGCGGTAGTGGCCGGCCTGCTCTTCTGCCTCGTGTTCGGCGCCATCCAGGGCACGTTGATCACGCGCCTTCACCTCCCGTCGTTCATCGTCACCCTGGCCGGTTACCTCGTCGCCAACGGCCTGTTTCTGAAGATCCTTCTGTTCGGCCCGTTCTCCGGCTACCCCAACCTCATCGGCCAGACCGACAACCTGCACTTCATCTACAACCTGATGTGGGGCACGATCGACCCCGTCGTTTCCTGGATCGGCGCCGGCGTGGTCGTGGCGGCGCTCGGCGGGTTCATCTGGTTTTCGGATTCACGCCGGCGCACAAGCGGTCTGGTCGCGCCGCCGGCCAGCCTCTCGCTGATCAAGATCGGCCTCATCGCTGTGGTCGCGATCGTGGTGGTGGGGATATGCAACCTGAACAGAGGGGTCTTGATCGTCCAGGAAGGCGTGCCGTGGGTCATCCCCATCGTGATCGCCGTCCTGGCGGCATGGACCATCCTGCTCGGGCGCACGAAATACGGCCGCTACCTGTACGCGATCGGGGGCAACCCGGAGGCGGCCCGTCGCGCCGGCATCAACCTTTCGGTGGTTCGCACGACCGCGTTCATGCTCTGCTCTTTCACCGCCGGCATCGCGTTGCTGCTGTACGCGTCCTACTTGAATGGAATGTCCAACAACGTGCAGGCGGGGTATTACGTCCTTTACGCGGTCGCCGCGGCGGTCATCGGGGGCACGAGCCTCATGGGGGGCCGAGGCAAGCCCCTGCACGGCGTGCTCGGCGGGCTCGTGATCGGCGCCATCTACAACGGCATGTACTTGCTTGCGCTTTCGTTCGAGTGGCAGTACATCGTGACCGGGCTCGTGCTGCTGGCCGCGATCATCATCGACGCCGTCTCTCGCCGCGGGAGCACTTCAGGGAGCGTCAGCCGCGTCTAGCCCGAGCTTGACACCGGGTAGGGCAGCCAACAGAATTCGAGTCGTCTAAACGGGAATTGGAGTAAGACCTGCCGGCCGGCGCACTCTCGCCCCGTGGCTCGAGCCCGGGAAGAAGGCGGCAGGAGGGTGAGAGGTGGGCGCGCTTACGGGCAGCCGACCTCGGAGGAGAGTGAATGAGCTCTAAGTGGACCCGTCGTCAGTTCGTCAAGACCACCGGCACCGCCGCCGGCGCGCTCGTCCTGGGAGGCGCGTTCGCCGAGTTCCTGGCCGCGTGTGCCAGCTCGAGCCCCACGACCAGCGGGTCGGGCTCACTCGAGATCTTCAGCTGGTGGACCGCCGGCGGTGAGGCGGACGGCCTCGCCGAGATGTTCAAGATCTACCAGCAGAAATATCCAGGCGTGAAGATCGTCAACGCCGCGGTGGCCGGTGGCGCGGGCAGCAACGCCAAAGCCGTGCTCGCGACGCGCATGCAGGGTGGCAAGCCGCCTGACAGCTTCCAGGTCCACGCGGGACAGGAGCTCATCAGCACCTGGGTCAAGGCGGACAAGATGGAGCCGATCACCAGCATCTGGAACTCAGAGGGCTGGGACAGCGTGATTCCAAAGGACCTGAAGACGATCGTCAGCAAGGGCAGTGACGTCTGGTCGGTGCCGGTCAACGTGCACCGAGGCAACGCGCTCTGGGTCAACCTGGCCAAGGCCGGCTCCTCGATCACGCCCGGCGCTGGCAACAACCTCGACGCGTTCCTGTCGGCCCTCGGCAAGGCGAAATCCGCCGGCATCCAGGCGCCCCTTGCGCTGGGTTCCAAGGGCAACTGGCAGGTCACGATGCTGCTCGAGAACAACATCGTCGCCGTGGGCGGCGCGGACTTCTACCGCGGCCTCTTCAACGGCAAGAGCTCGTGGACGGACAACAACGTCAAGTCCGCCCTCACATACATCAAGTCGATGCTGAACTACGTCAACTCCGACCACACGACCATCGACTGGGACCAGGCCGCGGGACGAGTGCAGGCCGGCACCTCGGTCGGCACGATCATGGGCGACTGGGCCAAGGGCTACTTCACCGCCAACAACTGGAAGCCCGACACGGACTTCACCGGCATCGCGTCCCCGGGGACCGAGAAGACCTACATGATCGTCTGCGACACGTTCGGCCTCCCCAAGGGAGCACCCGACCGCGACAACGCGATCAACTGGATCAAGGTCTGCGGCTCAGAGGCCGGCCAGGCCGCGTTCAACCCCAAGAAGGGCTCGATCCCGGCGCGCACCGACGTGCCCGCGAGCATCTTCGACTCCATCGCGCAGAAGTTCATCGCCGAGTTCAAGACCGACTCGCTGACGCCGAGCATCGCGCACGGCTCGGCGGCGCCGGAAGCTTTCGCCAGCGGCGTGAACGACGAGATGGGACAGTTCGTCCAGAAGAAGGACGTCAACGCCAGCGCGAGCAACATCGCGAAGCTGGCCGACCAGTACCTCAAGTAAGCATCAGTTGGCGGTAGCCGCAACGAGGGAGCGACCCGATAGGGGTCGCTCCCTCGGCTCTAAGTGGTACGGGATCGCGCCGGACTACACCTCGGCGGGCCTGACGCAGTACATCGACCTTTTCGGCCTGCCCCGCTTCCAGGCCGACGTCAGCAACACGATCGAGTTCACGATCCTCTTCCTGATCGCGTGCATCCTGCTGGGCTTCGGCTCGGCGGTGCTGCTCGACCAGCACGTGCGAGGCACGATCTTCTTTCAGAACATCTTCCTGTTCCCGCTCGCCATCTCGTTCGTGGTCACAGGCACGGTGTGGCGGTGGATCTTCAACCCCAACTTCGGGATCAACCTGCTGCTCGAGGACGTCCACCTCGATTTCTTGAAATCGCCCTGGCTGGCCGACACCCGGACCGCGCTGTATGGACTGGTCATCGCAGCCGCGTGGCAAATGAGCGGCTTCTGCATGGCCATGTTCCTGGCCGGGCTGCGCGCCATCCCTGATGAGCTGCGCGAGGCGGCGCGGGTCGACGGTGCCAGCGAGGGGAGGATCTTCCTGCGCGTGATCCTGCCGCTCATGCGGCCGATCACGCTCTCGGCGATCATCATCCTCGGCCACATCTCGCTGAAGATCTTCGACCTCGTCTACGTGATGACCTTCGGCGGGCCGGGTTACGCGACCGACATGCCGAGCCTGTACATGTGGGTCGCGGTCTTTCGCCAGAACCTCTACGGCCGTGGAGCGGCGATAGCGATGGTCCTCCTCATCATGGTCGCGCTGCTGATCGTGCCTTACCTCGTCTGGAGCCTGCGGTCGGAGGACGAACGTTGAGCACCGCCGCTGTCACCCGCAGCCCGTTGAGGCCGTCACGGTTGATCACCTACGCGCTGCTGCTCGTCGTCGCGGCCTTCTACCTGCTGCCCATCTACGTGATCGCCGTGACGGCGTTCAAGTCTTTCATCGAGGTCTCGCACACGACGCCGTGGCAGCTTCCCTCCGCGCCGAGCCTCGACGCCTTCGGCAACGCCTTCACGACGCTCGCGCCGAGCTTCTTCAACAGCGTGCTGCTGGTGGTCCCGGCGACCCTCCTCTCGGCGCTGCTCGGGTCGCTCAACGGTTACGTGCTCTCGAAGTGGAGATTTCGAGGCGCCGACCTCGTCTTCACGCTGCTCCTCTTCGGAATGTTCATCCCGTACCAGAGCATCCTGCTGCCGCTCGTGCTGGTGCTGCAGAAGATCCAGCTCTACGGCGGCATCCCGGGCCTGGTCCTCACCCACGTCGTGTACGGCATCCCGATCACGACGCTGATCTTCCGCAACTACTACGCGGCGGTGCCCACCGAGGTCATCGAGGCGGCGCGGATCGACGGCGCGAGCGTGCTGGGCATCTACCGCCACGTCCTGCTCCCGATCTCGATGCCGGGATTTGTCGTGGTCCTGATCTGGCAGTTCACGAGCATCTGGAACGAGTTCCTGTTCGCGGTCACCCTCACCCTGCCCGACCAGTGGCCGATCACGGTCGCCCTGAACGGGCTCGCCGGTTCGCTCCTGGCCCACTACGAGATCCAGATGGCGGGCGCCCTCCTCACCGCTCTGCCGCCGCTGCTGATCTACATCGTGCTCGGTCGCTATTTCATACGAGGGTTGCTCGCCGGGGCGCTCAAGGGGTAGCCTTCACGCCGCAGCAAGCGTTTCACCAGACGTCACAGCAATCGAGGTAGTCGAAATGAATCTGAGCAAGTTCGCGGCCGCGCTGCTCCTGTTGGGGCTGGGCGCGGTGGCATGCGGCGGCAGCAGCGGCGGCGGCGTGACCCCCGGCAAGAAGATCGCGTTCCTGATGCCCGACGCGGCGCCGCGCTACGAAAGCCAGGACCTCCCGCTCTTCCAGGCCAAGGTGCGGTCGATGTGCTCGGATTGCGAGCTGGTCTACCGCAACGCCGGCGGCGATGCGGCGGTGCAGCGGCAGCAGGCGGAGGCGGCGCTGGCCTCGGGCGCGAACGTGCTCGTGCTCGACGCGGTCGATACGAGCGCCGCGTCTGTGATCGTGACGGCGGCCGCCAAGCGTCACGTCCCCGTGATCGCGTACGACCGCTTGATCCTCAACACCACCGAGCTCGCGTACTACGTGTCCTTCGACGACGCGACCGTCGGCGCGCTGCAGGGCAGCGCCTTGCTGAGCGCGATGAAGAGCTCGGCCAGGCCGACGGTGGTGATGATCCACGGTGACCCCACCGACCTTTCGGCGCAGGTCTTGAAGAAGGCCGCGCACGGGGCGCTCGACGGCAAGGTGACCGTGGCCAAGGAGTACGACACGCCATCCTCGAGCGCCGGCGGCGCCCAGGAGGAGATGACGCAGGCGCTCGCGGCGTTGAACAACAAGGTCGACGGCGTGTACGCGGCCAACGATGAGGTGGCCAGCGGGGTCGTGATCGCGATGAAGGCGGCCAAGCTCAAGACCCTGCCGCCGGTCACCGGCGGGAACGCGGAGCTGTCGGCGGTGCAGCGGATCCTCACCGGCGAGCAGTACATGACGGTCTACCGGCCGGCCAGGCAGGAGGCCGAGGCGGCCGCCACGCTGGCGTACGACCTGGCCTTCGGGGTCCGGGTGCCGAGCGAGCTGACGGCCGGCAAGACGGCCGACAACGGCGCGCGGGGAGTGCCGGCGGTGCTGGTGCAGCCGGTGTCCGTGACGCGGCGGACGCTCGTCACCACAGTGATCGCCGACGGGTTCTGGAGCCGCGCGCAGCTCTGCACGCCCGACTATGCGCAGGCGTGCAAGGCGGCGGGCCTCTCCTAACCGAGACAACCCCGGATAGTCCGGACTATCCGGCGTTCGCCGGAGCCAGATGCGCGCTTCGTCCGGACTATCCGGGAGGAGCGGTGACAGCCGGCCCAGGATTGGGAATCAGCGAGGCTGGGTAAACGTTCTCTCGTACAGATGGC
>VBGV01000119.1 GCA_005880755.1 Chloroflexota bacterium | reverse complement strand
GCACGAGGTCCGGCATGGTGGCCGCGCTCCCCGCCAGCGTTCCGTCCTCCAGGCGGACGACCCGGCCGTCGCTGACCACCGCCCGCCCAGAAAGGGCGTAGGTCCCCGGCGCCGACCCGGCGGCGGATGTCTGGTCGGTGGTGAGCGCGATGCGCGAGGCGCCTTTGACGCGAAACAGCTGCTCGCAGACCGACGGATGCACGTGCTCACCGTCCGCGATCACGCCCACGGTGACTCGCCGGTCCAGGAGCAGCGCTAGCGCGATGCCAGGCCGCCTGTGATGGACCGGGGTCATGGCGTTGTAGATATGCGTCCCGAAGCGGACTCCTGCCTCGACCGCTTTACGGCCCTGCTCGAAATCCGCGCCCGTGTGGCCTGCGGCGACGACGATCCCGGATCGGCGCATGCGCTCGATGGCTGCCAGGGCCCCCGGCAGCTCAGGCGCCAGGGTGACAAGACGCGGCCTGGCGGCCTCGATGACTTCCACGTTTTCAGGAGTTGGCTCAGCCAGGTTGGTCAGCGGGTGGGCGCCTTTGAACGACGGGTTGAGAAACGGCCCCTCGATGTGCGCGCCCAGCACCCGGGCTCCCTGGGCCTCCGCCGCCGCGCCGACCGCGGCGGCAAACGCCGCCCCGACCTCGACCGGCGCGGAGATGATGGTGGGCAGGAACGCGGTGACACCGGTGGCCGGCAGCGCTTCGGAGAGGAAAGCGATCGCGCCGGCTCCAGAGGCCGCGTCCTGGCCGGCGAACCCGTTGACCTGGAGGTCGATGAATCCGGGCGCGATGATCTCGCCGGGTAGGGCCACCACCTCTTCATCCGGCCGGTGAGGAGGCTTGCCCCGTCCGACCCAGGCGATCGTGTCCCCGTCGACCAGCACGGCGTCGGCGTCGCCCGCGCCGTGGATCCGGCCGCGCAAAACGATCCTCAAGGCCGGCGCACCTCTTCCAGGACGACCTTGAGATCGCCGCCCCCCGCCTCCAACCGCGTGCGCGCCTCATCCGCGTTCAGGCCGCGGCGGAGCATGACGATGGCGACCTTCACGTTTCCGCCTGCGGCCTCGAGCGCGCTCACCGCCTCCTCATGCGACGCGCCGCCCAGGTCGGCGACCACGCCCGCTGCCCGTCCGCGCTGCTTTTCGTTGGATGCGACGACGCCGACCATCCTGCCGCGGTGGGTGTGGGCCAGGCGCGTGAAAACCGCGGTGCTCAGCATGTTCAGGATCACCTTCTGGATCGTGCCCGCCTTCAGGCGCGTCGAACCTGCGATCACCTCGGGACCTTTGTCGACCTCGATCGCGATGTCCGCCGCCCGCCCGAGCGGAGAACCTGGTTTGCATGTGATCGCGATCCGCAGGGCGCGGTCAACGGCGGCGCGCTCGAGGGCACCGAGGACGAAGGCCGTCCGTCCGCTGGCGCTGATCCCAACCGCGACGTCTCTAGGCCCGAGTCCAGCGCGGTGGGCCGTATCAAGGCCCAAGGCGCGATCGTCCTCCTGCGCATCCTCGACTGAGTGAGCGCGAACGCGATCACCGGCAACACCGAACGTCGCCGGGCACTCGGCCGCGTCGAGGGCCGCGATCAAACCGCTCGTCCCGGCGCCGAAATAGTGGAGCCGCCCACCCGAACCGACGCGTTCCGCGACCGCCTCGACGGCGCGCGCCACCTCGTCGAGCACCGCCGCGATGGCGTTGACGGCGCCGACGTCTTCGGCGTGCATCAGCGCGACGAACTCAAATGCCGATAGGTCGTCGAGCTCGTCGGCTCGCGGGTGGAGGTTCTCGCTCATTTGATGACAGACCCGCCGCGGACGGCGAGAGATTCGGTGATCCAGGTGCCCCAGATGCTAGGCGCCGACGAGCACCGCAGCGAGCGCATCGTAGATGCGTGAGCGAGGAGCGCAGGAGGCAACGACGCAGATGGGGTGCCTGGGCGCCGAAGCTCCGCTGGCCGTGGTGGGGCTGTCATCTAGTCATCAGCTCGGCGGCCGCCTCTGCGCACACGCGCGCCGACCCGTTGGTCGCAATGTACGAGTGCGCTCCCGGAGGCCGGCAGGCCGGCACTCCCATCTCGACCAGGATCGCGTCAGGCCGGCGGGCCAGCAGCCCCTCGATCACCTGGCGCTGCTCGGGCAGGCGGTGCAGATCGCGCACGACCAGGACGAGGCTCGTCCCCGCCGGCGCGTCGAGGTCTTGCGCCGCGGTGACCTTGACGCCACGGGCCGCCAGCGATGCCGCCACGCCCCAGGGCACGTCGCCCGCCGCGATGGAGCGGGGCCCTTCCAACCGGACCACCACGGCCTCGTTTCCGACGCGCACCGGCCCCTCGCTCCGGACGGCTCGACGAGCGGCGACGATGCCGACCTCGTTCGAGACATGCGTGCGGCTTCCGCGCCCCTGGCGCCAGGCAGCCAGGGCATCGACGCGGGAGGCTGCCTCATGTAGGCGCTGCTCGGAAATGCGTCCCTCCTCCACCGCGGCGACGACGGCGCGGACGATCTCGTCCACGACCTCTTCACCCGCGAGGTGGCCGCCGATGCAAAGCGCATCGCATCCCGCGACCAGGGCGCGGACCGCGGCGTCGGCGACATCGCGGCCATCGCTCACACCGCGCATCTCGAGCGCGTCGCTGACGGCGAGGCCCCTGAAGCCGAGCTCATCCCGCAGCAGCCCGGTCATGACCCGCCGGCTGATGGTCGCGGGAAGGACATCGATGGCGGGCGCGACGATGTGCGCGCTCATGATCGCCTGCACGCCGCATCCGATCGCCGCGCGGAACGGTTCGAGGGCGCGCACGTGTGGGTCCTCTTCCACCACCGGCAGCCCGAGGTGGGAGTCGACCGAGGTGTCGCCGTGGCCTGGAAAATGCTTGGCGCACGCCGCGACGCCGGCGCCCTGCAGCCCGGTGATCCACGCCTCGGAGTGCACGGCCACGGCCGCCGCGTCCGAGCCGAAGGAGCGCACGCCGATGACAGGGTTCTGCGGGTTGGTGTTCACGTCGACCACCGGGGCGAGGTCGATGTCGATTCCCACCTCGGCCAACTCGGTGCCGATGGCGCCCGCAACGTCGCTGGTGAGGGACGGATCACCGGCGGCGCCAAGGGCGAGGTTGCCCGGGTAGGAGCTTCCCGTCCTCGCCTCCAGGCGCGTGACGTCGCCGCCCTCCTCGTCGATCGCCACCAGGAGTCCGGGACGCTCGGCGTGCAGCGCGGCGTTCAGGGCCGTCAGCTGCGCCAGGTCCTGCACGTTGCGGCCGTAGAGGACGACCCCACCCAAGCCGGACGCGGCGCGACGACGGACCCAGTCGGGAGCCGAGGTGCCTGTGAAACCCGGCCAGAGACAGCGCAACGCCAGCCTTTCGATCGGAGTCATCCCTTCACGGCTCCGGCGGTGAGCCCGCCAGCCAGGTAGCGCTGGAGGACAAGGAAAAAGGCCACCACCGGAACCCCGGTCAGCGTCGCGCCGGCCATGAGCGGCCCCCACTGCGGACCGTGGTTGGTCGTGAACGAAGCCAGCCAGATCGTGAGCGTCTGATTGTTAGGGCTGGAGAGCAGGACGTAGGCGACGATGTACTCGTTCCAGGCCTGGATGAACCCGAAGATCGCGGTCGCCACGAGACCGGGACCCACGAGTGGGAACGTAATGCGGAAAAAGGAGCCGACCCTGCTGCAGCCGTCGATCATCGCCGATTCTTCGAGCTCGACCGGGATGTTGGCGACGAAGCCGCGCAGCGTCCAGATCATGAAAGGAAGCACGACCGCGAGGTAGATCGCAATCACCCCGGGCAGCGCATCGACCTGGCCTGCGCGATCGAGCATGAGGTACAGCGGGATGATGAGCGCGTTCAGGGGCACCATCTGCACGCCGATGATCATCACAAGGAACGCGGTTCGGCCCTTGAAGCCGAATCGAGCAGTTCCGACCGCCGCGAGGAACGCGGTCGTCAGCCCGAGAACGAGCATTACGCCAACAACGATCAGGCTGTTCTTGACGTCGTCCAGGAAGTAGGGACGGGTAATCGCGTCGTGGAAGTTCTCCAACGTGAACGGCGCCGGGATCCATTTCGGCGTCAGGCTGAGGATGTCGCGGCCCGGCTTGAACGCCGTGACGACCATCCAGTAGATCGGGAACAGCATCACCACCGCGACGGCGACGCCCGTGGCGTCGTACAGCAGCTGTTTGGCGCGCTGCCCCAAGTTGAGCCGGAGGCCGACCTGCGTCGCGGCACGCTCGCGCCCGGTCAGTACGCCTTGCGCGGTGCCCGGCGCGATCATGCGATCTCCGCCACCTTGACCGTCTCCCTCACGTAGAAGAAGGTGACCAGCACGAGGACGAGCACGAGCACAACGGCTATCGCAGCCCCCAATCCGTACTGCGTCACGCCGAACGACTCGCGGTAGGCATAGATCGCGATCGTGTAGTAGTCGGCGCTCGGCCGTGCGTTGAGCATCACGTAGATCTGGGTGAAGACGCCGAAGTCCCAGATCGTGGAGAGGCAGGTCACGATCAGGAAGATCGGCTTGAGCATTGGTGCGGTCACAAACCAGAACCTCTGCCACGCGCCTGCGCCGTCGACATGCGCAGCGTCGATCACATCGCTCGGCACCTGGAGCAGGCCGGCGAACAAGGTGATCGTGACAAACGGGATCGCGCCCCAGACGACGATGACGACAAAGACCGACCAGCCTTGGATCGGGTTGTCAAACCAGTTGTGGTGGATGAAGTTCCCCACACGAAGCGAGGTCAGCAGGTAGTTGATCACGCCGAATTCGTAATCGAACATCCACTGCCAGATGTCGACGGTGACGATCACGGGCGTCGCCCAGACGAATACAAGAGCGCTCATGACTATGATGCGGACCGCCTGCCTGACCTTGAGCAGCAAGAGCGCAATCAGCGTGCTGAGGATCACCGTCAGGGCGACGCACGCAAGCGTGAACAGGAGTGAGCGGACGATGACCTGGTGGAAAACCGGGTCGGCCAGGATCGCCAGATAGTTGCCGGCGCCCACCCAGTCGCCCGCATGCGCGATCAGCTCGCGCAGCCCGTAATGCTGCAGCGAAAGCCACACCAGCATCCCGAGCGGAAAGGCCAGGATGCCGGCGATCACGGCCACTGCCGGGCTGATCAGGGCGTAAGGAAGAAGGTTGGTCCGGAACCGGCCCGGGCGACGGGGAGCTGATTCGAGGTCAGGCGCCGTGATCGCCAATCCCATCGAACCAGCCCCCTTATTGCCGAAGATTCTTGCGGTTCTAGCCGCCGCCGTTCAGGAGCGTAGTGATGCGGCTGCTGGCCGACGCCGTGGCGTCGGGAATCGCCTGCTGCTTGGTGAATATCTTGACGAGCATGTCCGGGAGGACGTTTGCGTTCTCCACGCTGGCCCAGTTCTGTGAGTTGGGAACGAACTTGCTGTTCTTGGCCGCGCCGTAGAACGTCGCGTTGATGCCGGTGCCGAGGTTGAGCATCGAGGTCGTGTTGGGGATGACGCCGCCTACGGTCGCCATCTCAGTCATGTGCTTGTTGTTGGTGAACGTGGCGACCCACTCGTTGGCGAGGTCTCGGTGCTGGCTCTTGGCCGCGACACCGAGGTCGGAGCCGCCGAGGAACACCGGGGCCGTCTGGCCGGCGGTGTGGCTGGGGATCGGGAACGCGCCCAGCTTGTCCTTGAGGCTTGGGTCGCCGGCTTTCGGGTCGGTGATCACACCGACTTCCCATCCGTTGGCGATGATCATCGCGATGTGGCCCTGCGCGAACGCCGCGTCCTGCTTGGCCTCGTCTCCAGTCTTGTCCGCGCGGGAGAGCGCCGCGACCAGGCTGTTGAGCTTGGTCAGACCCTGCTGCGAGCTCGATGAGTTGATCGAGCCCTGCCACTTGCCGCCGGACTGGGTGGCGATGTCGCCGCCGAAGTCCCAAACGAACGGAAGCGCCGCGTACCAATACTTGCCCGGGAAGTAAAGCGCCGAGAAGTTTGGGTCCGAGCTGTGGGCCGACATCAGCTTCTGGCCCACCGTGAGCAGCCCGTCCATGCTGTCAGGAGGCTGGACGTTGGCTGCCGTGAAGAAGTCTTTGCGGTAGATGATCGCGCGGCTCCCCGCGTAGTACGGGACGCAGTAAAGCTTGCTGGACACCGTGCAGGAGTCCGTCAGGGACTGCAGCCACGTGCCGGAGTTGTCGAAGGACGACTTCTTGCCGCTGATGTCCTCGAGCGCCCCGGCCGCGGCGTACTTGGCCACCAACGTATTGCCGAGCTCGATCACGTCCGGTGGGCTGCTGCCCGCGAAAGCGGTGTCGAGCTTGGTGCCGATCTCCCCCCACTGCTGGATCTCGACGTTGACCGTCACGTTTGGATATTTGGCTTTGAAGTCGGCGTTCACGCCGTCGACAACACTCTGGGGCGCGCTGCCGTTCATAAGCCAGACCGTGAGGGTTCCGGATTGGTTCGCCGGGTTGTTGGTGCCGGTGTTGCCGCCACAAGCGGCGGCCACAAGCGCCGCGGCGAGCCCTAAGACGCTTAACGATGCTTTTCGCAGTTTCATCTAGGCGATTTCCCCCTATTTCTTGAATGTGGCGCGGGAGCGCCGTGCGGTTGGTCGCCTCGACGATCCCTCGCGGGCGCAGGCGAGCCGCGCGTGGCGCCGGCCGAGCGCCCGTTGCGGCTTCTCTGCGGTACGAGGTCGGCGACCAGGCGATATCGGTCGCCGCGGTAGATGGAGCGGACGAACTCGACGATCCGCCCTGACTCGGAGACGGTCGTCCGCTCGAAGAGAAATGCCGGGGTGTGGAGTGGGACCCCGAGGACCTCGGACTCGTCCTCGTTGGTCACGGTCGGCTCTATGGATTGGGTGCCCGAAGCGACGGTGATGCCGTACCGCTCGCGGAGCAGCTCATAGAAGGAGCGGCCTTCGAAGTCGGCACGGGTGAGGCCAGGCACGAGGGCCTCCGGGACGTGGAGGATCTCCATCGCCATGGGCATCGAATCGGCGAGTCGGAGGCGCTTGACGCGGAACAATCGCGCCTCGGGAGAAACGCCGAGCCGGTGGGCGAGGCGCGCGCCGGCGAGCGTCGACGTGAGCTCGAGGGTGCGACTTCCGGGTGTCATGCCACGCCGGCGCATGTCGTCGCTGAACGACGTCAGCGTGAGCGGTTGAGCGATCTTCGGTTCGGTGACGTAGGTGCCGCTGCCGTGACGCCGGTCGAGATAGCCGTCCCGGACCAGGTCGTCGAGGGCGGCCCGCAGCGTCAGGCGGGAAACGCCGAGGTCGGTCGCCAGCTGGCGCTCGGCCGGGATCGGCTGACCGACCTCGAGCGACTCGACCAGGTCGAGGACGCGGTCGCGCGTCTCCTCCTGCTTACTCACGCCCGGCCCGCAAGTGGTATTGGCCTCCAGCCCAACTCATCCGCGAAAGTTAAGCACAGATCGGGCAAGTGGTCAATACCACTTTTCGCACCAGGGTGGGGACCCCGGCCCCCGGCACGGAGGGGTCAGGTAGTGGGCGGGCCGCCCGGGTTAACTGATTAAGACTCGCCGCGAGGCGAGCGGCAAATCATCTGGAGGTTGTGGGGATGCAACTCATCGGGTTTCTCATCATGGGGGCCATAGTCGGCTGGCTCGCCGGCAAGATCATGAGCGGGCACGGCTACGGGATCATCTGGGACGTAGTGGTCGGCATCGTCGGATCGTTCCTGGGCGGGTTCATCTTCTCGGTCCTCTTCGGAACCCAACCGACCGGCCTGGTGATCTCGTTCATCGTCGCGCTGCTAGGGGCCGTCGTCCTGGTCGCGATCGTGCACATGATCAAGCGGGAGCCGATCCGCACGGCCTGAGCTCGAGCGGCAGAATCCTGCCGCCATAATCGACGCGGTGGAGGAGCCGGAACGGCAGGCGGCCCTGCAGCCCTACCTGCTGCCTGACGAGCGAATCCTGTGGACCGGCCGGCCCGGTTCGCGCCGTTGGTTCACTGCCGCTGACATCTACCTCGTCCCGTTCAGTCTGTTTTGGGGCGGCTTTGCACTCTTCTGGGAGGGCCTCGTGCTGACCTCGGGCGCTCCATGGCCTTTTGCCCTATGGGGCATCCCGTTCATCGTGATCGGTCAGTACCTTATCTGGGGCCGATTTCTCTACAAGCGCTGGGACCGAGCGCGAACCACCTACGCCGTCACCAGCCGCCGATTGGTGGTCCTGAAAGGTGGCAGACCTCAGTCGCTCTTCCTCAACCAGCTGCCTGTGGTCAACCAGTCCAGTGGGAGAGACGCATCGGGCACCCTCATCTTCGGATCGGCTCCGTCCGGCTATGCCCTGTGGGCGAACACCGGATTGGGTTGGTTCTACCAGCACGCCGCTCCGCTGACCTTCGATGACATCCCGGACGTGAACATTGTTTATGGCCTGGTGGCAAGCGCGGCCGCGCGGTAATGCACCTCACGACGGTCCTGCTCTTCGCGCTGGCCACCTTCCTCCTGACCGTCTCGCCCGGGCCGGGCGTGCTGTACGTCACGGCCCGGAGCCTGGCCCAGGGGAGGCGCGCAGGATTTGCCTCCATGTTCGGGATCGAGTTCGGCGAGGTGGTGTGGATCGCCGCCGCGGCGACCGGCGTCGCCGCTCTCCTCTCCGCTTCGGTGACAGCGTTGGATGCGCTGCGCTTCGCAGGGGCGGCCTACCTCGTCTACCTCGGCATTCAGCGCTGGCGACAGGCCGGCGTGGTGACGGCGCCGCTGCCCGCGCCGCTCGTAAGGATCTTCCTCCAGGGTTTCGTGACGCAGCTGCTCAACCCGAAGGTGGCGGTGTTCTTTATCGCGTTCCTGCCCCAGTTCTTGAACACCGCGCAGCCCATCGCGCCCCAGGTCATGGTGCTTGGGGCGGTCTACATAGTGATTGCGATCGCAGTCGATGCGACGTACGTGCTCGCGGCCGCAGCCGTGTCCCGTCGCTTCATGCGAAGCCCCGTCGCGCAGGTCCGCACGGGTCGAGTCGCGGCCGCGACCTATGTCGCGCTTGGGCTCGCGGCGGCGGCGACCGGCGTCAGGAAGCCGTAGGCGTTGCGTCGGGCGGCCTGCCCAGGGGCGCCCTCGCCGCGGCAACGATGATTGGGATCCCGAGCACCAGTCCAAGGCATGTCAGCGAGATCACGATTCCATCCGCTAGGGCGACCCATCGCGCCCATGGGGAGCGGCGCGCAACGCCGACAATAGCCACGATCGCGAGCCCGAAGAGGGCCACGAAGACGAGCCAGAAGATGATCCCTGCGACAAAGTTCGGGTCCTCCCTTGCAGAGGCCTGGCTCAGGTTCTGGACCTCGCCCAGAGTGCCAAACAGGCTCAGCAACCCCGTCAACCCTGCGTCCAGTCCGAGGAAGATGAGCAAGAACGTCCGCAGGCCCGGCGACGGCGCCCAGCCGGATGTCGCGGGCGGCGGGATGGAGTAGTAGTAGCTCGGCGGGCCCTGCGGCGGTTGGGGCACCGGCGCCTGGTTCGCGGGCACCCACTTCGCGCCGTCCCACCACCACATCAAGTCTGGTGACCAGCGCGGGGTCGTTCGGTCAGGCGGTTGCTGCATCCGGGCAATGGTGCCAGCTATTGATGCGCCTGGGGCGCCTTCCGGCAGACTGTGCACTGAGTTGCGCACACTGCTCACCGTCACCGGCAAGACACCCTCGATGCGCGTCGAGGACATCGTGCGCTGCTTTGACGAGGCGCATGAGTCGGGTTTCTGGCTCGACATCGAAGCGCCTGAGGAAGCCGACTACCAGCTGCTCGAGCACACCTTCAAGTTCCATCCCCTGACCATCGAGGACATCCGCCACCAGAACCAGCGGCCGAAAGTCGACGAGTACCCCGAGTACAACTTCACCGTCATCTTCGTCTCCGTCTGGGAGAACGACGAGATCGCTCTGCGAGAGCACCACCTGTACGTCGGCGCGCACTACCTCATCACGGTCCACCAGGAGCCCTCGACCCAGCTGAAGGAGCTGGCGGAGCGGATCCACAAGAGCCCGGACCTGACGCACGGCAAACCCGCTTTCCTCACCTACCTCGCCATCGATGCTCTGGTCGACGCCACCTTTCCTGTCCTGGAGAAGCTCGATGACGAGGTCGACAAGCTGGAAGACGAGATCACCGAGAAGGCGACGCAGGAGTCTCTCCAGCGCATCTATCACCTGAAGCACACCGTCACCGAATTGCGCCGATTCCTTGGCGCGCAGCGCGACGTCTTCCAGGCGCTGATCACGCACGGCATCCACCTGCAGCAGGCGGACATGACGCTGTACTACCGCGACGTCTACGACCACATCGTGCGTCAGTACGAGACGGCGGATTCGTTGCGCGACCTGCTGACGAGCGCGATGGACGTGTACCTGTCCACCGTTTCCAACCGACTCAACCAGACCACGAAGGCGCTCACGGTCATCGCCAGTCTGTTCCTGCCGTTGAGCTTCCTGACCGGTTTCTTCGGCATGAACTTCGCGTATCTGACCAGCGTGCTCGAAAGTCCCTACTGGACGTTTGCGATCGGGGTGGGGACGATGGTCATCGCCACGCTGATCCAGCTGTATCTCTTCCGTCGGAGAGGTTGGCTCTGAGCGTGGGCGACTGCTGCTCGCCCAAGGGTTATCGATGGGTCTTCAGCGAGCGGTCCGCCCGAGCCGAAGCGCGTAAGTACCGTCGCCGCGGCCTTGATGGGACCTCACGCCGGATCGTGGACTTCTTGAAGGCGCAGGGCGTCGACGGACAGACGGTGCTTGAGGTGGGAGGCGGCATCGGCGCCATCCAGATCGAGCTCCTGAAGGCCGGGGCGGCGCGCGCGGTCAGCGTCGAGCTGACGCCCACGTACGAGGACGTCGCCGCGGGCCTGCTGGATGAGGCCGGATTGACAGACCGTGTCGAGCGCAAAGTGATGGACTTCGCGCGGGCCGCCAGCCAGGTCGACGGCGCCGACGTCGTGATCATGAACCGCGTCATCTGCTGCTATCCGGACATGCCGCGCCTGGCCGGCGCCGCCG
>VBGV01000118.1 GCA_005880755.1 Chloroflexota bacterium | reverse complement strand
CTGCGCGACCTTCTCACGATGGCGTCGCCGCAGTCACAAGGCACCTGGGTCGCATTTCGCGCGCGCGACGATTACACGGAGAGCCTGCCCCTAGACCTAGTCCAGGCCGCCCCCGAAATCCTCGTCGCCTACGAGCTCGACGGCGCTCCGCTGCCCATCAATCACGGCTTTCCCGCGCGCGTCCTGATTCCCGGCCACTACGGGATGAAGGGGCCGAAGTGGCTCGAGTCGATCGACCTGGTCAGCCAGGAGGCACGCGGCTACTGGGAGCAGCAGGGCTGGGACCACAACGCGGTCGTGAAGACTACGGCGCGCTTCGACCTCCCGCGTGACGGCGAGATCCTCAAGCTCGGCCCGATGGAGATCGGCGGCGTCGCCTTTGCCGGGACGAGGGGCGTCAGCAAGGTCGAGTACTCGACCAACGGCGGATCCAGCTGGGACGTGGCGCCGTTCGACCCGCCCCTGTCGCCGCTGACGTGGGCGCTGTGGCGTGCCACGTGGACCCCGCCCAAGGCGGGCGCCTACCGCTTGATCGTGCGAGCGACGGACGCCGCCGGCAAGCCGCAGGACTCGCACGCTGCACCCAGCTATCCGAGCGGGTCGAGCGGCTATCACACGATCCAGGTGAACGTGTCTAGGTAGAGCGGCTCAACAGGTCCTGAACTATCTCCCGGTCGTGGGTCAGCGAGACGAAGTGGCCTTCGCCATGCCACGTCCGGATGTCGACCTTCGGCAAGCCCGTCGCGGCGCGGCGCGCCGCCGACAACGGCACGTTCATGTCGTCGTCGCCGTGCCACCACGTCACACGCGTACGAACCTGCCCCGGGTCGAAGTCCCAGCCGCCGTGCAGCACCAACGACTCGTCGGTCCATCCTTCGGCGCCCTGCTTCAGTGACTCGGCGATGTTCTCACGAGAAATCCGCTGCCAGGCGGGGTCTTCCATGATGGCCCGGTCTTCGGGTGGTGCATCGCTCAGCACGCCCTGCATACCCTCGTCACCAAGCAATCGAACACGCACCTCGGCCAGGAAGTCGTGGAGCTGCTGCCAGCCCTGCTCGGCCAGGCCGTAGCCCTTCGCGTTCACGCCCACGAGACCTGCCACCTCTTCCGGCGCGAGGGGGCTGGCGCCGACAACCACTGTGACCGCCGACACCTTTTGCGGGTGTCGCGCCGCGAGGGCGAGCACGTGCGGCCCGCCGCCGCTGGTGCCCATCGCTCCGATGCGATCGATCCCTTGATGATCCAGCAGCGCGGCGAGGTCGTCGGCCATGTCGGCGATGCCCCGGCCGGGTTTGCGAGTTGATCCGCCAAACCCAGCTCGGTCCGCCATCAGGTACCTGACGCCAAGTTCGCGCTGCACGCTCGGATCGTGGTTGCGCTGCAAGCGTGAAGAAGGCGTGCCCTGGATGCGAAGCAAAGGCGTGCCGTCCGGATCGCCCCACCAGCGCCAGGCGAGCTCGCGCCCGTCAGGAAGGGTGAGCACGCCGTCCTCGTAAGCCAACCCGTCTTCAGTCTGTTGAAGCGCCTTCACTTCATCGCCCACAGGGCTTTGAACGTGTCCCAGCCCATGCGGAACAGACCCTCTTTGCGCAGCATCTTCAGGATGTTCTTCTGCTTGTCCCACTTCGACGTCCCGTCGACGCGGAAGAACTCGTCCAGCGCGCGGTCCAGCACCTGCGGGTACTTCGTCAGCATCTGGGGGTTGTGCTCGAGCAGCGGCACGGCCTGGTCGTACTTCTTCATGTCGGCCATGATCCAGGAGTGGTCGAGCCTGCCCCTGTACTCGGCCAGTCTTCGCTCTGAGAAGTCGCCGAGCTCCTTGCAGTGGATCACGGTCTCACCCGCGAGCCGCCCTGACTCCATGGCGAGGTTCGAACCCTCCCGGTGCACCGGGTTCGAAAGCATCGCCGCGTCGCCGCAAACGAGGTAGCCCGGACCGTAGACCTTGGGGATGCCGCGATAGCCGCCCTCCGGGATGAGGTGCGCCAGGTACTCGACCGTCTCCGCGCCACGGAGCAGCGGCTTGACCGCGGGGTGCTGCTTGAAGTGCTCCATCAGGTCGTTAGGCGTACGAAGCGTCTGGTTGAACTCGCTCAGCAGCGCACCGCCTCCGACCGACAGCGTGTCGCGGTTGGTGTAGATGAACATGAACCCGGACATCCCCATCGTCGAATCTCCGAAGCACTCCACGGTGCAGCCCTCGCCCGACTCGCAGTTGAACCGCTCCTCGATGAGGCCGGGGTCGAGCTGCATGATCTCCTTGACCGCCATGGCAACCTCGTTGGGACGCAGCTTGCGGCGCAACGGCTTGCCGTTGATGACCGTGCTTTCGAGCAGGCCCGTACCGAGTCCGATGCCCTCGCAAACGATCGTGACGTCGGCGTATACGTCGTCGCCGCGTCCGGTCGCCACACCGATGACGCGACCGTTCTTGACGATCAAGCGCTCGACGACCGTCTCTGGGACCACCATCGCCCCGGCCTTCTCGGCCTGCTCGGCGAACCAGGGGTCGAACCGGGCCCGAAGGACCGAGTAGGAGTGGGGATGTGTCCGGTTGCGGATGTTCTTGTAGTCGAAGCTGATCGCGGCGTCCGGCGTCATCATCCAGCGCCGCTCCTCGATGATGGGTCGCTCGAGCGGAGCCTGCTTCCATTCCTCGCCTACGATCTCTTCGAGGTAGTGGTTGTAGAGGATGCCGCCCATGACGTTCTTCGAACCGGGCTTGGCGCCGCGCTCCAGGAGGGCAACCTGTAGCCCGGCTTTGGCCATGGTGATCGCCGAGGCGGTGCCGGCCGGCCCTGCGCCGACGACGACCGCGTCGAATTTCTCCTCGTCAGCCACTTACGCCAATTGAAGCTCATTGGGCTGACGGGCGGCGCCGGGTCGGGGAAGTCGACCGTGGCGGGGATGTTTCACGAGCTCGGCGCCACGGTGCTCGACGCCGACCAGGCCGCTCACACGGTCTACGAGCCGGGGAGCCTGGGCTTCGACTTGATCGAGCGGGAATTCGGTCCCGAGTATGTCCACGACGATCGGGTCGACCGTGCACGCTTGGGCGAGCTTGTGTTCAACGACGCAGACGCTCGGCAGCGACTGAACGCGATCGTGCATCCGCTGGTTCGCGAGTGGATGGCCGCGCGCACAGCCGACGCCTTGATCCATGGCGCCACGGTCGTGGTGCAGGACGTCCCGCTGCTGTTCGAAAACGGGCTGGAAGGTATTTACTCCGCGGTGGTCCTCGTTTACGTGCCCGAGGCGGTCCAGCTGCAGCGATTGGTCGAAGGACGCGGACTGAGCGCGGCGCGCGCCCGGTCGATCATCGCGGCCCAGATGCCGATCGAAGAGAAACGCGGGCGCGCTCAGCACGTCATCGACAACAGCGGCAGTCGCGAGGAAACCCAGGCGCAGGTGCGAAAGCTCTGGCCGCTAATCGCTAGATAGCGCCGGCGACTCGCAGCTCTTCCAGTTGAGCGCCCTCGATCCCGAGCTCGCCCAGCACCTCAGCGGTGTGCTCGCCGAGCCGCGGCGCATCGCGCCGGCGCCAGCCCTCGCTCAGGGGAATCGCGGGCCGCACCTCGACGCCGGACTCGCGAGTCTCGATCAGCCGTCGCGCCATGACCTGAGGATGCGAACGAACCTCGTCCAGGTTTAGGACCGGCTCGCAGCACGCGTCCAGGGCCGACAGCTTCCTTTGCCACTCGATACGCGAACGGGACGCGAAGATCTCCTCGAGCGCCATGTGGACCGCGCCATCGTCCGAGAACTGCAGGTCGACAAGGTCTGGCCGCTCGAGCGCGTCACACAACGCGGACCAGAACTTCGGCTCGAGGGCAGCGACGCTGAAGTAACCGCCGCCCTTGCACGCGTACACCCGATAACACGCAAAGCGTCCTGACAATCGCTGCTCGCCGCGGGCGACGCCTTCACCTCCGGCATGCGTCGCGAACGCCATCGCCAGCCAGCTCACCGCGCCGTCGGTCATGGATGCATCGATCCAGCGACCTTGTCCCCCACGCTGCACCCCGACGAGCGCGCCCAGGATCGCGACCGCCGGCTGGAGTCCGCCGCCGCCGATGTCGGCGACCTGGACCGACAGCGGAACCGGTGGACCCTCACGCTCGCCGTTGAGTCCAAGCGCGCCTGCGGTCGCCATGTAGTTGAGGTCGTGGCCGGCCCGCGACGCAAACGGCCCGTCCTGCCCGTAACCGGTGATCGAGCACACGACGAGCCGCTCGTTGCGAGCGTGCAAGACGTCCCAACCGAGACCAAGCCGGTCCATGACGCCGGGCCGGTTGCCCTCGACCAGCACGTCCGCTCCATCGACCAGGCGCAGCAGAAGGTCGCGGCCCGCGTCCGACTTGAGATTCAGCGTCACGCTGCGCTTGTTGCGGTTGATGGCGTTGAACAGCGCGCTCTGGCCGCCCGCCAGCGGCGGTGTCCAACGCATGTAATCGCCGGCGCCCGGCTCTTCGACCTTGATCACGTCGGCGCCCATGTCGGCGAGCAGCAGGGTGCAGTAGGCCCCAGGCAGGAGCCGGGTCAGGTCCAGCACGCGGATACCCGTCAGCGGCATGACGAACTCAATTGTGCTTCGCTCGTACGTTGGTAGGAGACTTTCGGCAGCCGCCCGTGCGTTAATACGGCATGGAAGAGTCCGGTCCCAGCATGCGTCCCACTCCACATCTTGGCGAGATGACGATCAAGGTCCCCGCGCCGTTTGCCGGGATCTCGGACCTCGGGTTCACCGCCCGGTACCGCGCCCAGCACTTCAACGAGCCGCAACGCGACGTGCCGCTGCTGTTCGAAGGCCCGGAGCCTCCGATGCGACGGCTGACGGAGGTCTTGCGGCTATTGAGCGAGACGCACTCGACGACCTACATCTGGACGAATCCGGTGATGCTGAGCGACGAGGTGGTGATCCTCGCTTTTCGCGACCGCAGCGTGGACGGCCAGACTCTGTCCGACGGCGCACGCATCGCCGACTACGTGCTGAACCTGGTGCGGCCGGTCGTTTTCACGTTCCTCCACGACTGCGCGGCGGTCGCGCACCTGCGACTGTCCGAGAAGATCGAGATGCGCGTCAGCGCCGAACGCAGGTCCATCGCGGAGTTCGCGCTTCCACTGCAGGACATCGTCCAGCCCAACGGCGAGCGGCTGCTCTGGGGTGTCGCCTCTTAGCTAGTGGGTCGGTGACGCGCTCGGCGAGGCAGACGGCGAGTGCGAAGGCGTCGGTGTAGGTGTCGGGCTTGTCACGCCGCTCGCTCGGGCGCTGCTCGTGGTGGTGAGGCTTGGAGTCGCGACCGGGCCGGGACCCTGGTTGGCGAAGTAAAGCGCCAGCGGAACCACGATCATCCCGGCGATGACGGTCAGCACGAACGTCACCGCCCCCCACTCCCGACGCAGCACAGCCCAGTTCACGAGTCGTCGATTCTACTGAGATCCTGACGCTGCCATCAGGCCGGATTCACTCCGGCCGTCACCAGAAGTCCTATCTCCAACCGCCTCCGGGCGTGGCGTGTGGAGGTGGGGGTTCCGCGGGGGAGGACATCCGTCCTCACCCTTAGAAGTCGTCGTCGGATGAGCCGGTGCCTTCCTCTTCCTTCTTCTTGCGCTGGTTCAGGAGTCGGATGAAGTCTTGCGCCCGCGCGAGCGCTTTCCAACGCTCCGGGAAGAAGTCTTGGACCAGGATCTGGCGGTCCGGCTGCTGGTAGACGGTGACGCACCACTTGTTGAGGGTGCGCGAAACTTCGACCTCGAAGTCCTTCTCCGCGGTCTCATACCGAACAACTTTCTCGTCGTCGAATCTTCTTCGTCCTGAAACAGCCATAGGTAAATCACTCGGGCGGGGATTCGGCTCATTGAGCGTATTCCGATTATAGGCCTCGGGGAGCGGAACCCTCGGCAGAGGTTTCCAGCAGCTCCTGAAGGAGCGGGACAAGCTCCTCGCGGAGGCCTTCCCGCTTCATCGCCAGGGTCAGGTTGGCCCTCAGGTAACCCGGAACGGTGCCGGTATCGTAGTAGTCACCCTCGAACTCGATACCGACCACCGGCTGGCTGCCGATGGTGCGTTTGATGGCATCGACCAGCTGGATCTCCTTGCCCGCTCCAGGCTCCCCTTTTTCCAGCTCGTCGAAGACAGCAGGCAGGATCACGTAGCGGCCGAGCGCCGCCAGGTCCGACGGAGCGTCCTCGAGGGAGGGCTTCTCGACGACATCGGTCACCTCATAGATGCCGTTCTTGGCCCCGGCCGTGGCGATGATGCCGTATCGGCTGACCTCGTTCCTGGGCACGCGTCGAACGGCAAGCACTGTGGCACCCGTTTTCCGGTGGGCGTCGATCAACTGCTTCAAGCAGGGCTCCCCGTCGTTGAGGATGACGTCGTCGGCGAGCAGGACGGCGCAGGCCTCTCCCTCCACAAGCAGCCGCGCCGTCCAGACCGCGTGTCCGAGCCCACGCGGCTCCTTCTGCTGGATGTATGTGATGACAAGCTCGTTGCTGAGCGCGTCCACCTCGGCGAGGATGTGCAGCAGGTCGCTCCTGCCTCGTTCCTCGAGGTAGTGCTCGAGCTCAAGCGAGCGGTCGAAATGGTCGACGATGGCGCGCTTGCCGCCGCCGGTCACCATGATCACCTGCTCGATCCCGCTCGCGATCGCCTCCTCGACGCCGTACTGGATGGTCGGCTTGTCGACCAGGGGCAGCATTTCCTTCGGCTGTGCCTTCGTCACCGGCAGGAACCGGGTGCCCAGACCGGCCGCCGGAAAAATCGCCTTGCGCACCAGACGAGTCGTCACGGACGACAATCTATATGGTGGACACGCTGGAAGGCATCAAGCCCGGCCTCGAGGGAAGGCTTGAACGTGTCGTGGACGACGACCTGCTGACCCACCATGTCGGCGGCCAAGGCACTTTTTCGACCCCGGCCATGATCGGCCTCATGGAGATCACCTGCCATCGCTCGATAGAACGCCTGCTGCCCGAGGGCCACACGTCGGTCGGCTATGAAGTCCATGTGCGGCATCTCGCGCCGACCGCCCCCGGCCGCACCGTGGTCGTGACCTCTCGGGTCGCCGAGGTCAAGGGCAACAAGCTGCAGTTCGCGGTCGAGTGCCGCGAAGGCGACACGGTCCTCGGGACCGGCATCCACAAGCGGGCCGTCGTCCCGGCGACCTTCTGAGATGTCCCGCCACCGATGTTCCTTGCATCTTCGCGTCCTAGGCGGCCGGGCGCCTACGGCGCTGAAGCCGGCGTCAAGGGGCCCGGCGCCGCGTCGTTACGCATCTACCGATGCGCTCCTAGCGGCGCCACCCTTTCCTTGGCTCCGGCCGCCGATGACGCGAATCTGCGTCGGAACCCGGCGGCGGGACATCTGACATGCAGTACTGGGACATCGTCACGCGGTCGTTTCGTATCAGCTGGAACCACAAGTACCTGTGGCTGATCGCACTGTTCTCCGGCGAAGGCGGAGCCGGCTTCAACTTCAGCTACAACCAGCGGACTACCGGCACCACTGTGAGCCCGGCGCAGTTTCAACAGCAGGTCACGACCTGGATCAACGATCACATCGGACTCATCGTCTTCCTGATCGTCCTGTGGCTGGTCC